>NZ_BSPB01000028.1:0-46865 GCF_030160815.1 Hydrogenophaga electricum
ATCGGGGCCTTGAGCGTGGCGTGCCAGCCGTAGCGCCGCGGGTCGGCGGTCAGGGCCGCCAGGGACGCCGGGTCCAGCCCGTCGATGGCGGGCTGGGGCAGGGACCAGCGCCGCAGCGCGCAGCGGCCCAGCCAGGCGCTGCCGCGCGCCCAGGCGTCGGATTCGGGGTCGGGCGCCGCATAGATCGCCACCCGGTGCGGCCTCAAAGGTTCATGCGCCATGGTCGTGGTCCACGGTGAGGGTGACTCGGTCGCCAGCGAACCAGGTGCCGGCGTATTCGATCGGCGTGCCGTCGGGGTCGACGTTCACGCTGCTGACGTACAGCGCCGGCCGGGTGGGCGGCCACGGCGGCCTCGGGCAGCCGCGCCGAAATGCGGCTCTGGCGCCGCGTGTAGTCGGGCACGCCCAGCGCGGCCAGGGCCTGGGTGATGGAGCCGCTTTCGCGCACGTGGGCGTCCAGCCCGGCCAGGCGCGGCAGCGGGAAGTAGCGGTCGCTGACGTGCAGCGGCTGGCCCCCGCCATCGCCGATCACCAGCAGGTGCAGCACCGCGCTGCCGGTGCGCAGGCCCAGCGCCTGGGCCACCTCGGCGCGGGCGCGCTCACTGCGGGCGGCAAGCACTTCGAAGCCACCCGGCAGGCCGGCCTGCGCGAGGTTCTGCCGGTGCCGGGTGCGCCGGCCCAGCACCAGATCGACGGCGAAATCCTCCACGTAGGTGCCGCTGCCCTGGCTGCTGCGCACCAGGCCGATCTGGCCCAGGCTCGCCAGCGAGCGGCGGATGGTGTGGCGGTTGACGCCGTAGCGCTCGGCCAGCGAATGTTCGGACGGCAGGCGCTCGCCCGGCACGTAGACGCCGCGGCGGATGGCGTCGGCCAGTTCGTGGGCGATGCGGGCCCAGAAGCTGTGGTCCGGCTCGGGCAATTGCAGGGGAAGGGTGGCGCTGGCTCTTGTCATGAAAGGGACACAGGTCAAACCTAAGCTGGCGGTCGACAACAAGTTGTCTACACAAATTGACCGCAGGCTATCACGATGATGTTTCACGCGTTTGACAACCCCGGGCCACCCCGCGCCCCGAATCCTTCTTCTACAACGACGCCAAGACCGACCCGCGCGCGCGAGATCGTCTTCAAGCTCGCCAAGCTCTCGGGCTTCAAGCCGTCGAGCAACGCGCAGCCGATCCCGATTCACAAACTCGACCTGTTCAGCCAGCGCAACAAGATCGACGCCGACACCACCCTGGCCAAGCTGTTTTCGGGAGCGGTGGAGGGCATCCGATCCACGGTCGCTTCGGTACTGCACGACATCGGCCACCTGCTCGCCGCCGAGCAGGCAGGCCCCGTACCCTGCACGCGGGCCCGCACCCTTCGGCCCGCACCGAAGCATCCGAAGGCCCACCGGCGGCACAGTGGACACCCTGTTCCACCCCTGTAGGGCCACCATGTCTGTCACCTGCTTCATCCGTTACCAGATCGACCCTTTCCAGCGCGAAGCCTTCCGCCGCTACGCCGAGGCCTGGGGCCGCATCATTCCCCGCTGCGGCGGCAACCTGCTGGGCTACTTCCTGCCGCACGAAGGCAGCAACCACATCGCCTGGGGCCTGGTCGGGTTTGACGATCTGGCCGCCTACGAACGCTACCGCGCCGTGCTGCGCAACGATCCCGAAGGCCGCGCCAACTTCGAGCTGGCGCAGACGCAGCGCTTCATCCTGCGCGAAGAACGCAGCTGGCTCGAAGACGTGGCCGGCACCGTCCACCAGGCCCGGCAGGTGGCGCCGTGATCGCGGTCATCTTCGAGGTGGAACCGCACGGTGGTTCGGCCGCGCCTTACCTCGACCTCGCGGCCGGCCTGCGGCCCGAACTGGAAGCCGTGGACGGCTTCCTCTCGGTCGAGCGCTTTGAAAGCCTGGCCCGACCGGGGCGCTACCTGTCGCTCAGCTTCTGGCGCGACGAAGCCGCCGTGCGTGCCTGGCGCAACCACGAACACCACCGCGCCGCGCAGCAGGCGGGCCGCGCGGGCGTGTTGGCGAACTACCGACTGCGCGTGGCCGCCGTGCTGCGCGACTACGGCCTGCACGACCGCGCACAGGCGCCCGCCGATTCGCGCGCTGCGCTACGCTGAGGCCATGACCCGCAGCACCCCGCACGAACCCCGCCTCGCCCGCGTGGCCGCCATGGTGGCCGACCCCGCGCGTTCGCGCATGCTGGCCTACCTGCTCAGCGGCGAATGCGCCAGCGCCAGCGAACTGGCCCGCGCCGCGTCGGTGACGCCCGCCACCGCCAGCGGCCACCTCACGCAGTTGCTGGAAGCGCGCTTCGTGGTCTGCGAACCGCGCGGGCGCCACCGCTACTACCGGCTCGCCGACGCCGACGTGGCCCACGCGCTGGAAGCCCTGGCCGTGGTGGCCGAGCGCGGCGAGCATGAACAGCAATGGGCCTCGTCCGAACGGGCGCGCCTGCGCGCAGCGCGCTGCTGCTACGGGCACCTGGCCGGGCGGCTGGGCGTGCAGGTGTTCGACGGCCTCATGGCGGCCCAGGGGCTGCAGCCGGTGAGCCCCGGCTACACGCTCACCGGCAGCGGCCGCGCCTGGCTGCAACGGCTGGGGTTCGACGCGCCCGTGCCCGGCAAGCAACGGCGCTACGCCTACCCGTGCCTGGACTGGTCCGAACGGCGCGACCACCTGGCGGGCGAGCTGGCCGACCGGCTGTACCTGCACCTGGTGGCGCAGGGCTGGGTGCGCCGCGGCACGGGCCGCGACGTGGCCATCACGCCGCTGGGGCAGCGGGTCCTGCTGCCGCTGCTGGCGCCGCCAGGCTGACCCGCCCCGGCATCAGAGCGCCCAGCCCTTGAAAACCGCTGCCGCCACCTGCGCGATGGCGGCTTCGCGCACCGCCAGGCTGGCCTTCGATTCGGTCAGGAACACGGCCACCACCAGGGGCGCGCGCCCCTCGGGCCCATAGACACCCACGTCGTTGGTGGTGCCGTGCGCGCCGGTGCCCGTTTTGCTGCCCACGCGCCAGCCCGGGGGCAGGCCGGCCGCCAGGCGCCGGGCATTGGTCTGGGTGGCCTGCAGCCACTGCACCAGTTGTTGCCGGCTGCCGGCCGACAGCGCATTGCCCAGGGCAAAGCGGTTCAGCAGCGCCGCCATGGCGCGCGGACTGCTGGTGTCGCGCGGGTCGCCCGGCGTGGCTTCGTTCAGCGCCGGCTCCCAGCGGTCCAGCCGCGTGACGGCGTCGCCGGCCTGCCGCGCAAACGCGGTCAGCCCTTCGGGGCCGCCGAGCGTCTGCAGGATCAGGTTGGCGGCCGCGTTGTCGCTCTGTGCCACGCTGGCCAGGCACAAGTCGCCCAAGCGCATGCCCGCGCCATCGGCGTGCTGCTCGGTCACCGGCGACCAGGGCAGCAAGGCATCGCGCCCGAAGCGGATGCGCCGGTCCAGCCGCTCGGTGCCCTGGTCCACGCGCTGCAGCACCTGTGCCGCCGCCAGCCATTTGAAGGCGCTGCACATCGGAAAGCGTTCATCCAGGCGGTGCCCCGTGAGCACGCCCGTCTGCGTGTCCAGCACCGCCACGCCCAGGCGGCCCGGGCTCTGCGCCTCGATCGCCGGCCAGGGCAGGGCCTTGGCCGGGTCTGGGCTGCCGGCCTCGGCCGCCGCAGCCCGGGAAAACTGGGGCAACAACACGCTGGCGGACAGCAGCGACACCCGGTGGAAATCTCGGCGCTTCATGGGATTGGATCTTTGAAAGAGAGAAAGAAGTGGGCGATGCTAGGCCGGTCCGCTGCTCCAAACAAACGGTGATTTTTGGCGCCAAACCCCAGAAAATCTGGGGCATGAACCTGCCCTTGAACGCCTTGCGCGCCTTTGAAGCCTCGGCCCGCCACCTCAGCTTCACCCTCGCCGCCACCGAACTGCACGTGACCCAATCGGCGATCAGCGCCCAGGTCAAGAACCTGGAGCAGCGCCTGGGCGCGCCCCTGTTCCGGCGCCTGCCGCGCGGCCTGGCGCTGACCGACGAAGGCCTGGCCCTGCTGCCCATGCTCAGCGAATCCTTCGCGCGCATGGGCGCGATCCTCAGCCAGTTTGAAAAAGGCCGCCTGCGCGAGCCACTCACCGTGGCCGCCGTGGGCACCTACGCCGTCGGCTGGCTGATGCCGCGGCTGCCGGCCTTCCGGCGCGACCACCCGTTTGTCGACCTGCGCCTGATGACGCACAACAACCGCGTCAACCTGGCCGGCGAAGGGCTGGACTTCGCCATCCGGTTCGGCGACGGTTCGTGGCACGGCACACAGGCCGAGCCCCTACAGCAGGCGCCGCTGACGCCCGTGTGCGCCCCCCAGATCGCGCAGCGGCTGCGCAGCCCCCAGGACCTGGCCGGCGAAACCCTGCTGCGCTCCTACCGCGCCGACGAATGGCCCCAATGGTTCGCGGCCGCCGGGCTGGCACCACCCATGCTGCGCGGGCCCGTGTTCGACACTTCATTGGCCATGGCCTCGGCCGCCGTGCAAGGCTTCGGTATCGCGCTGCTGCCGCCCAGCATGTTCACCGCCGACCTGCAACAGGGCCGGCTGGTGCAACCCTTTGACGTGCAGATCGCCCACGGCCGGTACTGGCTCACCTGGCTGAAATCGCGCAGCCCCAGCGCGGCGATGGGGGAGTTTCGGGCGTGGTTGGTGGGGGAGGTTGTGGACGGCGGCTAAAGGCTGAGGGCGGTCTTTCAACCTTGATGAATGCGAATGTCGCGTAAGCCCAGAGCTGACTCTCGCTTTCTTCCATGACTGTCAGCAGAAACGACCCTGTGCCCGCCTCCGAACCAGAGGCTCCCGGCTCATCTAAGACAAACCAGTGACTGATGTCTTCACTTTCTGTTCCCGTAAGCGTCCCGCAGCGCTGTGAAAAGCGCGAGATCGCCATCGAAGAACCGCTTGGCGCTCTCGGCATCCGGCAAACGCACCACCTGCTCATTCGGCGCCAATCCCAAAATTTCACGAGCTGCCCACGAGCCGCATGCCGCAATCCGCTGGACGTCGTCCCTGTGATTGGCAAGTGCGTAATCGCGCCAATCAGGAAGGTCTTTCAACACGCACAACACGATGTGACCCAACGAGTCGTAGTCGACCCAGTTGTGCTCAGTCGGGTGAAGCTCGCCCCCGAGCCCTCGACCATCTAGATTCCTCCAGTAGTCGGCGCCGTCACGTAACAGTTGACGTTCAGCGATCCATGCGTCCTTCAGCAGCGTATGTGCCCGGTTCAAGTTGAAGCGGCCTCGACACTGCTCCTTGCCAACACACTCGTATACGAACCAGTCGGTGAGTTGGTACGCGTGTACATCGAGCTGACTGAGATTGTGTCCTTCGGGGCTCGACAAGATCTGCGCATAGTCGAACTCATCAAAATGGTGGCGCACTTGGTGGTGTCGGAGCTCACCCAACTGGGCTAACGTGGGAATGAACGCCATCAAAATTTTTGACTTCCTTCGCGAGCAGGCCGCAAACTGGAGCACAACCCTGAACTCTGGCGCAGCTTCAAAGCCAGTGAGCGAGAGCGCAATAAGTTTCTTGATTGGCGCTACAGGACAGGAGCCAGGTTGATGGGGACCCAGCCAAGCAGGCATCCAACTGGCTTTACTTCCTGCCTTACCGAACTCGATGAGGGTACGTAAAGCCTGCGCCACATAGTTGTCGTTCAAGTTTCCAGGCTGGTCCGGGAACATTGCGTGCATCAACTCGAATGCTCCGGGGCTCGCTTTATCAACCAGACACTTGGCGACCCCCTCCAAGACGGCCACTGTCTGGTCTGGAAAGAACGCCGTGGCCACAATGTCCTTGATAGATCTCTTTTCAAGTGCGCTTTGCCACAGCGCGTATTCGTCGGTGATGGGCTTCACTTTGCGCCAGTTGTCGTAAACCTTCGCTCGCGCGTCCCGCACTCGTCGTTGTACGGAATGCGAAAACTCCTCAATTCGGCCAGGCGTCATCTCGAGTTCCAGCACGCGACTAACAACCTTGAGCGCGCGGCGCTTCTGGAAGAACCAGGCCTGCCAAGGACCGAGTAGGGCCTAAAGCAAGTGAAACTGGTCCGGCAGCTTCTTAACCTCCACGCGCGCGGCCGGTTGGGTGACGCTCTCATCACGGTCATACACCTCAAAGACTCGCCCGTCACACAGCACAACCAGAGCAGCATCGATTTCAGGGTGCACCGCATACAGCAGCGCCTGTTGCAGTTCTGCTGAGGTGAACTTAAGCGGCTTGCGCTTGACTTTCTTAGCCTCGATGACCCAGAAGGCCTGCGACCACAACGTCATTCGGTAGTCGATGAACAGATCACCATCCGCAACCTTCAGGTGCTTTTCACGTTGCGAGGAGAAGTATGTTTCTTTAGCGTAGCCAAGGACACGGATGACGGGGTCAATGATCTCTGCTCGGACGTCTGCCTCCGAATAGTTTGAGACGTCGTACTTCGAAATGCGCTCCAGTTCCGCCATCTGTTCGGGGATTAACGGCCATGGCGCCTTCGAGTGAAGCAGCAGTTCTCTGATGTCAGCAGCGGTTGCGATTTGAGGTCGTTTGGAGGCCATAGAGATTCGACGGGCGCGCCAGATGCGCTTGCATTATCCGATCAGTGCGATAGACGAGAACAGGCCTCGGCCGCGCACGAGTGACCGGTTCTTGCTGGTTCTCCTGAGACCGAGAGCATCGTACGAAGGGTCACTATCGCTGCAGCACCGACACCCACAGAAGCCCATCCCCTTCAACCCACCGCACCCAACCGCCACCCCTTCCCCGTCGCCTCCAACCGATCCGTCAACCCCAGTGCCTCCAGAAACACCGGATCGTGTGACGCCACCACCATGGCACCCTGGTAGCTCGTCAGCAGGGTTTCCAGCGCGCGCAGCGAAGGCAGGTCCAGGTGGTTGCTCGGTTCGTCGAGCAGCAGCAGGGGCGGTGGTGGGTCGGCATAGAGCGCGCAGGCCAGGGCGGCCTTCAGGCGTTCGCCCCCGCTGAGCAGGCGGCTGGGCAGCGCCACCTTCTGCGCGTCCAGGCCGAGTTGCGCCAGGCGCATGCGCAGCGCGCTTTCGTCCAGGGTGCGTTGGGCTTGCTGCAGTTGTTCCAGCACCGCGCGGTCCGGGTCAAGGTGGCCCAGGCTCTGGTCGAGGTAGACCGCGCCTGTGATCACCTGGCAGCGGCCCGCCAGCGGTTGGATCTGCCCGGCCAGGACTTTGAGCAGGGTGGATTTGCCGCTGCCGTTGGGGCCGGTCAGGCCGATGCGCTGGCGGCCGCGCACCTGCAGGCTGATGCGGCGCAGGGCCTCGGGCACGAAGGGCAGTTCAACGCCGTCCAGCTCGGCCACCAGGCGTTGCGCGACACCAGCGGTGGGCGGCGCGTGCAGGTGGATGGCGGCCTCGTCGGCCACCTGCTCGGCCGCTTCGCGCACGCGCTGCGCCAGGGCCTGCCGCGTGGCCGCCTGCTGCCGCAGCAGCTTGCCGGTGGCATGGTCGCTGCGCTCTTTCTGGCGGTCGAGCAGGATCTTCGCCTGGTTGGCCTGCTGGCCGGCGCGCGCGCCGCGGGCCTGGCGCTTCTCCTGCCGTTCGCGCTGCGCGCGCAGGGCCTGTTCTTCGCGCCGGCGGTCTAGCCTCGCGCGGTCGAGTTCGGCCACGGCGTTCTGCTGTTCGTGTGCCTTGGCCTGCGCATAGAACGCGTGGTTGCCGCCATAACTGCGCAGGCCCAGCGGCGACAGTTCGACGATGCGGTCCAGCGTGTCGAGCAACTGGCGGTCGTGGCTGATGACCAGCAGCCCCCGGGGCCAGTGCGCAAGCTGTTCGATCAGCGCCTGGCGGCTGGGTTGGTCGAGGTGGTTGCTGGGTTCGTCCAGGATCAGGAAGTCGGCCTCGGAGAGCAGCGCGCCGATCAACGCCACGCGCATGACCTCGCCGCCGCTGAGGCGGCTGGCCGGGGTATCGGCCCGCAGGTGCGCCAGGCCGTGTTGTTCAAGCGCGTGTTGCAGTTGCTGGCGGATGTGCCAGCGCTCGCCCACGGTGTCGAAATCCGCCGGTTCGGTGCTGCCCGCCTCGATGCGTTGCAAGGCAGCCAGCAACGCCTGCACGCCCGCCAGATCGGCCACGGTGGCGCCGGGCGCGGGCGTGCTGATCTGCTGAGCCAGGTAGTGCACCGAACCCGCACGCACGCAGCGCCCGCCGGAGGGCGGCTGCAGCCCCGCGAGCATCCGCGCCAGCACGGTCTTGCCGCTGCCGTTGCGACCGACCAGGCCGGTGCGGCGCTGGTCATCGAAGGTTTCGGTGAGGTGGGCGAACAGCAGGGTGCCGTCCGGGAGGACGCAGGACACGTCCTCCAAAGCGAGGTAATGGGTGGTCGCCATACACAGTCCAAAGATGCAAAGAGCTCCCCCGCGTTTGGGGGCAGTGGAGATTTGCCGTCAGGTCGACGGCGGCATCAGTGGCGCATGGGACGGGTACCTCGCTGGGGTGTGAAAGGCCGAATTGTAGGAGCGGCACCTTGATCGACCCCCTGGCCGACCGAAAGTTCGGTCAGGCGTCGAGCACGGTGAGCAGTTCGTCCAGGGCCTGGTGCGCCGCGGTGCCGTGCGCGTCGTCGGGCGTGCCCATGTTTTTCGCGGCCTGCAGATTACCGCGGCCGGCACCGTGAGCGGTGTGGAAGAACGCTCGCTGCGCGCGCTGGTGCAGCGCATGGGGCCCACCATCGATGCCAGCGTGCTGGCCACCCTGGCCACGGCCTGCCGCGACCAGCTTCAGGTGGGCTTCAGCTACCGCGCACTGCCTCATGCTCTGCGGCACCGGCCAGCTGGACTCGCTGGTCTACTGGCTCATGGCGCTGGACGTGGAGTTTGATGTGCTGGAGCCGCCCGTGCTGAAGGAGCGGCTGCGCCGGGTGAGTGAGCGGGTGGGGCGGAGTCCCGCCCTGGAAAGGACACAGGCAAGCATTGGCGGCCCGACAGGTTCACGCTTTGGCCCGCGGCTTCATACGGAAACTCACGCCCATGCGATTGATGGCGTTCATGGCGGCAATCGTGAGCGTCAGATCCACCAGATCCTTCTCACCAAACACGGCCAACGCGGCCGCATAGGCGTCATCGGAGGCGTGGGTCTCGCTCACGCGCGTCACCTCCTCGGACCACGCCAGCGCGGCGCGCTCCTGCTCCGAGAAGAGGTATTCCGCCTCGTGCCAGACGGGAACGAGCACCACCTTCTCCACCGACATGCCTTCGGCAAGCAGGTCCCGCGTGTGGATGTCGATGCAGTGCGCGCAGCCGTTGATCTGCGACACGCGCAGGAAGACCAGGTGCGTCAGCAAGCTCGGAAGGCCGGTGCTCTTGGTGACAAAGTGGTGCAGCGTGCCGACAGCCTTGGCACCCTCAGGAGAGACTTGGAACCAAACAGCGCGATTCATGAATCCATTTCCTTCGATGTGAATGATGGGCGGAGGCCAAAACCGACCTCCCGCTCACAAGACGTTTGACCCGAAGGCGCTGTGACACCAGTTGAAAAAAAATGCGAACGCCGCCAGGCCGCGCACGTTGTCGCGGCCACACACCGGAACCGGCGGCATCAGTGAGGATTCGGCCGGGGCAGCAAGTAGCTCTGGCGTTTGACACCCGCCAGCTTCGCGGGATTGCGCTGTATCCGCACCTGCGAGATGCGGCCAGCGTCGAACTCAAAGGCCTGGACGGACTCCAGTTCCCCTTGCAGGTAACGCAAGAGCGCCCACTCGCCGTTCAACCAGGCCAGTTCGAGTCGCATGTTGTCGCCATGTCGCCGGTGGTGCGCGTAGTAAAGCTGGGCAATGCGCCGGGCCCCGCTCAAAGGTGAGCGCAAGCTTGGACCGACCCCGCCAAAGTCGCCCATCAGGGCGGCCTCCTCGGCCAGCAGTGCCTGGATCCCCTGGAAGTCACCCTCCGTGATGGTCTGGATCAGGCGACGCAAAATCGCGTACTGCTCCTGCGGCGGGGTTCGCGCGTGCTGCCGATCTGCGCCGCGCACTTTCTTCAAACGTTGCTTGGCGCGGTGCACGATCTGGCGGGCCGACGCCTCGCTCTTGCCAATGGCCGCTGCGACCTGCTCGTAGTCGACTTCAAAGACCTCCCGGAGCAAGAACGCAGCCCGCGCCTCCGGGGTCAGGCAATCGAGCAGCACGAGGAAGGCGATGGAAACGTCATCGGCGAGTTCGCGGATCTGCTCCGGCGAGGCTGGTCCATCCTCGACCAGGGGCTCGGGCAGCCAGAGGCCCGGGTAGGCTTCACGTCGCAGCTTGGCAGAGCGCAGTCGATCGATGGCCATGCGCGTGGTGACCGTGACCTGCCAAGCCTCTGGAATGAGCACGGCGGCATGTGGATCCTTGAGTTCATCGTGCCAACGCAGCCAGACATCCTGCACCAAGTCCTCGGTCTCCTGGACGGAGCCAAGCATTCGATAGCCGATGGCCATCAGCCTTGGTCGCAAGCGTGAAAAGACTTCTTCAGACGGTGGGGACAAAGTCACCTTTTTGATATTCCTTCTATCGCCGTTCCTGCACGCGCAGCGCGGCGCCTGACCCATTGTGAGACATCCATTGAGCGCCCCATCGAAAAGATGTCGGGCTGCCTACAGTCCAGCGACTCCCGAGCGAGGCCTGGGGCGACGCCGGTATGAAAAAGATGCTGGAAGACCCGCGCATGGACCCGGCCAACCCCGACAACCCGCCCATGCCTTTCGACGGCAAACGCATGATCTTCGGCGGCTTCGAAACGGTGGTCGAAGTGAAGGCTTGAGCGGCTGTTCGCTCAGGCGTCGATCTGCATCGCCGGGCGCGCCTGCACCTTCTGCAGCCAGGCGTTGGTGGTCGGGTGCTCGGCCACCGGCGCGCCGAGGTAGGCGCTGTAGCCGATCACCGAGGCCACGATCAGGTCGACCAGCGAGTAGGCATCGCCGAGCAGCCAGGGGTGCTGGTTCAGGCGCCCGTCGAGCACGCTGAGCAGCTCGTCCAGGGCCTTGTGCGCCGCGGCGCCGTGGGCATCGTCGGGCGTGCCCATGTCCTTCGCGGCCTGCAGCCGCACCAGCTGAGCGCCGTAGGTCACGTAGGACCAGGTGCTCCAGGCCATGGCCTGCAGGTGTTCCGGCGTGCCGCCGGCCGGCCACAGGCCGCTCTTCGCGCCGTAGGTTTGGCCCAGCCACAGCTCGATGGCCAGCGCCTCGAACATCGGCGCGCCGTCCACGGTCAGGGTGGGCACCTTTCCGTTGGGGTTGAGGGCCAGGTAGTCGGGCCGGCGCTGCTCGCCGGTGGTGATGTCGACCTTGACGCGCTCGTGCGGCACGCTGAGTTCGGCGAGGGCGCAGGCGACCGGGGTGGCGCTGGACATGGGGTGCCAGTAGAGAACGATCTGGGACATGGTGGGCTCCTGGGTGGTGTGGGTGGCGGGCCCGGCACCGCGCCGAACCCGTGGCCGCAATGTCGCGCCCATTGCGGACAGCTTCGGCCCTCGATAAAAGTTAGAGTGCGGCCATGCTTTCATCGTCCTCGCGCCTGCTGCGGGTGCTGTCGCTGCTGCAGACCCGCAGCCACTGGGCCGGCCCCGAACTGGCCGAGCGGCTGGCCGTGCACCCGCGCACGCTGCGGCGCGACATCGACCGGCTGCGCCAGCTCGGCTACCCCATTCACGCCAGCAGCGGCGTGGCGGGCGGCTATGCGTTCCGCGCGGGGCAGTCGCTGCCGCCGCTGCTGCTGGACGACGAAGAGGCGCTGGCGGTGGCCATTGCCCTGCAGATCGCCGCGGCCGGCACCGTGAGCGGTGTGGAAGAAAGCTCGCTGCGCGCGCTGGTGAAACTGGAACAGGTGATGCCCACCCGCCTGCGCCGCCGCACGGGTGCGCTGCGCTCGGCCATCGTGCCGGTGCAGCGCATGGGACCCACCATCGACGCCAGCGTGCTGGCCACGCTCGCCACGGCCTGCCGCGACCAGCTGCAGGTGGGGTTCAGCTACCGCGACCTGCGCGGCCAGGCCAGCGTGCGCCAGGTGCAGCCGCACGGACTGGTGCACACCGGCCACCACTGGTACCTCGTGGCCTGGGACCCGGCGCGCGACGACTGGCGCACCTTCCGCATCGACCGCGTGCAGGGCACGCCCCGCACCGGCGCGCACTTCGCGCCGCGCCCGCCGCCCGCGGGCGACCTGCGCGCCTACGTCACCGGGGCCATGGCCGGCGTGCACCCGCAGGGCGACCAGGCGCGCGTGGTGCTGCACCAGCCGCGCGAGGTGATGGCCAAAACCATTCCCCCATCCGCCGCCACGCTGGAAGCGATCGACGATACGCACTGCCTCATGCTCTGCGGCACCGGCCAGCTGGACTCGCTGGTCTACTGGCTGATGGCGCTGGACGTGGAGTTTGATGTGCTGGAGCCGCCCGTGCTGAAGGAGCGGCTGCGTCGGGCGAGTGAGCGGGTGGGGAGGAGTTTGGAGCGGGGTGGGGGGTGAGCATAGTGGTCGCGACAAAGGTTCAGGTCAGCTGCAAGACCGCTTTGGGCTGAACTCGATCGGTCAAGCTTGACATCACAAACGTCCGCTAGACCGGATGCCGGTCGCCGACCAACTCGCGGCGTGGTTATCGGCTACCCTTCGACCGAGATGCCACCAAGCTGCAGTTGTGTGTCCGACGGCACGCCGACATCAACGACGAAGTTGAGAAGAAGCAACCTCTGCAGTACCCCTATTGACCCCGGAAGATTGGCCCATGAAGCTTGCGTTTAGCTGGACTCTTGACGGCGCTAACTTCGCTGGGGAGTGATTCTTGGAGCGTAGACTGCCCGTATGAGTTCGCGTGCATTTCTCTTTTCTGACTTTGAGGCATCGGATGTCAAGCGTACGGGCGGGATGTCTGAAATTGTGCGTGCCAAGTTGACCTCGACGGGTGACATATGTGCACTCAAGTTCTCCAGCCGAGTTGACGGCGATTCTCAAGCCACCGCGAGCTTTGCTCGAGAGGAGGCCGCTCTTAGCGACTTGTCTCATCGTCACATCGTGCGGCTGCTCGGAATCGGTACTGATGGTGCGAAGAGGTTTCTCGTGCTGGAATGGCTCGAAGAAACACTCGCCGACTACATACAGTCGGTGGGCCCCATGGAGTGGTCGGTCTTCTACGAGAACTTCGGAAGGCCAATTCTCGACGCTCTCAAACACGCACACGCAAGAACCTATATCCACCGCGACCTGAAACCTCTCAACATCATGTTGAACCGCATGCGCGAGCCGAAGCTGACCGACTTCGGAATATCGCGCTCGACCGGTGATATCCGACTCGGGGTCACGTTCGCATCGGCGGGATCACCGCCCTGGACCCCGCCTGAGCTGGACGATGGCTTGTTCAGCGAGCGTCGAGACCTCTATTCCTGGGCGGCGATTTGTGTGGCATGCCTCACGGGTCGTGTGGACTACCGTGGCGTGGCCGACCTGCGCGCGGCAGCAAAGGGCCTCGGGCAAGCTGCCCCGCAGAAACTCCTCGAACGATGCCTGTCGGATTCTCCGCATGAGCGTGTGGAGTCCGCGAGCTTCCTAATGTGGAGCCTCGACGACTTTCACCGTAGCCGATTGCTCGAAGTTGATCGCGTCCGGCAGATTGGTGTTGAGATTTCAGCGCATGTTCACAGGAAGCTGGAAGACCTATTGCCCGCAGAAGCCGATGCCGATGCGCGTGTGCAGCGATTGTTCCGGGACTTCGAGGAGCCTTGCGACGTGTCCCGCCTGCACGAGGGGGACTTGGAGTTTGCTGGTAGCACCCTTGTGATTCGCTCGGCGCGAGGCTCTTCTGACTCGCCATGGCTAGTCGTCAAGGACATTCGCGCCGCTTCACTGGTTGCTGCCGTGACCGCGACCGCCCGGCTGTCTATTCGGCTCGTGGAGCGAGGCCCTGGGGTAGCCGTTACCCCGGAACTCAGGGCAAACATCTCGTTCCTGGAGTCGTTCTTGCTTGCTGCGGAGGAGCGAGCACAGGAAGAGCAGCGGCGTCGGGACGAAGAGCGCTACTTGAACATGCTCCAGGACACGGTGTCGTCTCGCATGCGTGCGTTGCGTGACATGCCTGCGCTCGAATACGACGACGGGAAGTGGGACGGGGGCGAGTTCGTCGTCAAGATCATTGGAGTTCATTCGCTGAGGCCTGGCGAGAAGCGTGTAATTCGTACCTCTCAGGCAATCTTGGTGCTGCAGGTGAGCGGGATTCAGCATGACCGTGCCCGCTTGCGACCCATTGGCCATCGACGGCAGATCCCTCCAGAGGGCGTTCTGCGAGTCGACACGGTTGCGCAACGGCGCGCATTGGAACGCCAAGAAGAGGCGGTCAAGGCCTTGAGATCGGACATGGCAGTGATGCCGTCGCTCCGTCGCTTGATGCTGCGTCCCGCTTCAGCAGACCTGCCTGAGACCGGTGGACGGCCAGGCCCTGAAGGGCTAAGCGAAGACAAAGTGAAAGTGCTGGACGCAGCGCTCGGAATGCGGCAGCTCATGGTCGTCGAAGGCCCGCCGGGTACGGGAAAGACCACGCTGATCACAGCTATCGTCAAGCAATTCTTGCGCGAGAACCCAGGGAGCCGGATCCTGATTGCAGCTCAGACTCACATCGCGATTGATCACGTTGTGAGCAAGCTGCTGAAGGACGAAGCCTTCGTAGATCGTGTGGTACGGGTGGCCAGGGCGGATGAGGAAAAGGTCTCCGACGAAGTGCGCCCAGCGCTACTGGACCGATGTCTTGCGCGTTGGTGCCAGAAGGCCGCGGAACGTTCACGCGCATTCCTGCGCCAGCGCGGCCTAGCGGTTGGCCTGAACGCGTCGGAGGTGGAGCTCTCGGTTCGACTGGAGGCGCTGCTTGCAGCGTGCAAACGAAATAAGGAAGTGGTTTCCTCCCTGGGGGCAGCTGAACAGCGCCGGGACGAGGCCGAGACGCTGGCTGTTGCAGCGCCGGAAGCTGACGTTGGCGGGTTGGAGACAGCGACAATCGAGACTGTCACCTTGGCAGAGTTGGAACAGGAGCGGGAGCTTCTGGGCGAGCGCATCCAGCGACTGCGAGACGAACTGCGGACCTTGGGCGAAGACGGGCGGCTTCTAGCCGAAGTACCTGAAGACGAGCAGGCAACCTGGTTGCAAATGCTAGAGCAGCGGGACGAGACTTGGCGGGCCTTTCGCAAGGAGCTTGAACTTCAAGTCGCCTGGCTGGACGTCCTTGGGCAGTTGAAGCAGCTAGAGGAAGTCGTGCTGCGCGGTGCGTCTGTTGTCGCTGGCACTTGCGTGGGCTTGGGCAGCAGCGAAGCGTTCGCAAGGACACGGTTCGACCTTTGCATCATCGACGAAGCGTCCAAGGCAACACCTACCGAGGCTCTCATACCGATGGTACGGAGCGCGCGCTGCCTGGTGGTCGGCGACCCTCGACAGCTGCCGCCTTACGACGGGGACGCCGTTGAAGTGGAGGGATACGGGGCAGAGGAGTCGAGGGAGACGCTACTTGATTACCTGATCCCGCGTCTGCCTCCAGCATGCGTCGAGCGGCTAACTCACCAGCATCGCATGTGCGCAGGCATTGGAGGCCTTATCAGTACCTGTTTCTACGACGGAGTACTCAAAAACGAACGTCCTGACGTGAACCGACCAGATTGGCTGCGCAAGAAGTTTCCCAAGCCGGTTGTCTGGATCGATACGCCGAACTCGCCGCAGCAGAGGCGAATTCACACGTACACGAACCCTGGCGAGCAGGACGCGGTGCTTAGCTTACTCAAGACCATTCAACACGGGGCAAGCCGTGCGCAGCAGAAGGTGTCCGTGGCAGTGATTGCCGGCTATGCAGCACAGGCGGAGGCACTCGACGCGCGAATTCAACGCGACTCCTTCGGCTCGCTGGCGATCGAAGTCGCTACGGTCGACTCGTTCCAGGGGAAGGAGGCGGACATCTGCATGTTCTCCGTTACGCTGAGCAACTCGTCGGACTTCCTGGGGTTCCTCCGCAGTATGAAGAGGCTCAATGTCGCGCTGTCACGACCAAAGGATCTCTTGGCAATCGTCGGAGACCAAACGTTTTGCTACCAGGTCACCGGGGATAACCCTTTCGTCAATGTCATCGACTACATAGAGGCGAACCCATCGTCATGCGAGACGCGTCGTGATAGCAAGTGACTCCATAAGGCTAGCAGCGGCTCACTTGTCGGAGGGTGACGATGTTCCCTCCGCCATCGCACCGGCAGCCATCCCGTACTTCTTGGTTCGCCTCACCGCGATTTGCATAGAACGTCGCGAACTTGGGGTTGTTAGGGAGTTCGCGCTTCGTGCCCTGGCGGCCGGACTTGAGGCCAGTTCAGATCTGGCGGGCTTTCTTGGGATCGATCAACAGGAGATGGACCTCGAGTTGGCTGCGATGCAGGTAGATCTGTTCATTGGAAAACTGGCATCAGGTGGGTTCTATCTACTGGAGAAAGGCAAACTAGCGATCAGCCAGAGCGGTCTGCCTCGTGTTGCCGAAAGGGAGGCAGCCTGCTATGTGAACGGGGTCACCCGACGAATCGAGCACGCCGTTGGTGAGTTGAGTCCAAAGAGAAAACTACCGGATGGGACGCTCATCCTCCCAGCAGTTCCGGCAAGACCGCCTCATGTGGATGAACTGGACCTAGCTGGAGTTCGGTCAGCCATGGCTCTTGCAAGGAACTCGCTTCCCCGGGTCTTAGAAGTATCTAGGCTTGGGCGCGTGGTACGGGCTACTAACCTCTTCGCTACCGGGCACCTTATGGTACGCAAAGGTACGCATGCGGTCCCTATCGTTTGCGTGGACGGGGCGGCGGACTCGGATCTCGCGCGAAGGCTCGGAGCCCATCCGGCACTAGAGGCCCTGAAGACGTGCATGGAGAAGCAGGAGAAGCAGATTCGTCACTTGCTTGGGCAAATCTCTCCAAAGGTTCGCGGGGTGAAGCATGCTCCCCCTGAGTCTGTCCGACGAGCAATTGCGGCATTCATCACCTATGTTGATGCCGAAGCGGAGGGGATCGCAAACGCCAAGGTGGCATTCCTTGCGACGGTCAAAGAATTGACGAAGACAACTCACTGGGCAACTGGCCTCGAGTTCGATGTCCTACTCAGTGCATCACTGTTGTCGGCAAGAGGTCGCCTGTTGATCGTGGCACCCAGCATAGTTGAATTCCTGGGATCGAACAGGGGAAATCTCGTGCAGGATGCCGTCCGAAGAGGCGTCAAGATCGAGCTTCACCTTCCTGCGTCAGAGTCTCAGGTGCTGGATCGCCGAAGGGAACTTCGTCCCAGCCTCAATGGCGTACAGGTCGAGCAACTAAAGTCGACTGGGGAGTGGTTCGGGTTCTGCTGCGACGAGTCTTACACGGTGATAGGCGCGTCACGTCCAGAGCAAACCTCTATGGGTAGGTTCGACTATGTCTTTGGGGCTCTTATCGTCAGCGAGTCGGATAAGCTGCTTCGCGACACAGCCGTCAAGTTCGGTGCAGCTGTCATGGTCAAGCAAAAGCGCAGGGTCTCGAAGTGAGTCAAGCTAGGCGTCGAGCAAACGCAAACAATCGAAGTTCGAGTGAGTAGCGCCGCGGAAGCGTCGCCGCGCGCAGCCGATAACTGCAGCCTAGTTGTGGCTCCGCTGCCTGCAATACGTCGACCCGGCTCGCGAAGATCTGAAAGTCTGCTACGTGACGCAGAACGCGCGTTCGGTGCACTTTTTTTGGCTGTCAGCTATTGCCTTGCTCCCACAAAAGAGAATGCACTTGCCCTCAGGCGTTCTTCGCCAACCACTCACGCCAACTCCCCAACTCCGTGATGTCGGTCCCGCCCTCCACGCCAACCGCCTCGCACACAAACCCACTGACCCACGACCCATCGGCCAGCTTCACCTTGCCGATGCCCAGCGGGGCGGGGATGCCGTCGACGAAGCTGCCGAAGTGTTCGGCGGGCAGTTCCCAGACTTCCATGTCGATCGCGGCACCGCCTTCCTTGACGCGCACCATGCCGGGCCGCTGGACCGGGCCGCCGGCCAGGGCGTAGAACTTGTATTCGGGCGCGGACTGTACCGCGCCGAGCAGGCGCGCGCCGCGCTGGGTGAGTTGCCAGTTGAGCGGCAGGCCGCTGAGGTGGGCGCCGCAGACCGCGACCTTGACGGTGCCGGCGGTGTTGCTGCCTTTTGGCAGCTCGGCGGTGTTGATGGCCGGGGTGTCGGCCAGCGTTGCGGAGGTGGCGCCGAGTGACAGCGCCTGCGCGCGGTGGAAGCGATCGGCCAGGCGCAGCAGCGGCACGTCCTTGAACGCGGGCGCGGCCAGGGTCACGCCCCAGGGCAGGCCCTGCGCGTCGCCGCTGCCCTGGAAGCCGGCGGGCACGGCGACAGCGGCGTAGTCCAGCAGGTTCATGAAGTTGGTGTAGTGGCCGAGGTTGCTGTTCAGGCGGATCGGGTCGGCCTGCATGTCGACGATGCGGTAGATGGTGCCGGCGGTGGGCGTGAGCAGGCAGTCCACGTCTTGCCACACCGCGTCGCACACGCGCTTGAACGCCTTGAGCTTGTAGCTGGCCGCGAAGGCTTCCGCGGCGGTCTTGGTTTTGCCGCCCTGGATGATGGTGCGCACGGGCGGGAACACGGCCTCGGGTTGGGCTTCGATGAAGTCCTGGATGGCGACGTAGCGCTCGGCGACCCAGGGGCCTTCGTAGAGCAGGCGCGCGGCGTCGAGGAAGGGCGTGAGGTCGATCTCGACGGCGGTGCCGCCGAGGGCGTGCAGGCGTTCGATGCTTTGCGCGAACAGCCCGATGGCCGCGTCGTTGCCGAAGAAGTTGAGGTCTTGCGGGCGCGGCACGCCGAAGCGGAAGGGGCCGGCGGAGAAGTCCACGCCGAAGGGCTTGGCCGCGCGACTGAAGGCGTCGGCTTCGTCGGGCACGGCGGCCACCGCGAGCACGGCCTGCGCGTCGGCGGCGGTGAGCGCGAAGATGGACACGGTGTCGACCGAGCGGCAGGCCGGCACCACACCGGTGGCCGAGAGCAGGCCGAGGCTGGGCTTGAGGCCGATGAGGTTGTTGAAGCTGGCGGGCACGCGGCCCGAGCCGGCCGTGTCGGTGCCCAGTGAGAACGACACCCAGCCCTTGGCCACGCTCACGGCCGAGCCGCTGCTGGAGCCGCCCGAGACGAAGTCGGGGTTGAAGGCGTTGCGGCAGGCGCCGTAGGGCGAGCGCGTGCCGTTGAGGCCGGTGGCGAACTGGTCGAGGTTGGCCTTGCCCAGCGGCACGGCGCCGGCCGCGATGAGCTGCTGCACGAGGAAGGCGCTCTGCGTGGGCGTGTAGGCGTATTCGGGGCAGCCGGCGGTGGTGGGGATGTGCGCGAGGTCGATGTTGTCCTTGATCGCGAACGGCACGCCGTACAGCGGCAGGCTGGCCGTGTCCACGCCGTCGAGGTGGGCGAGGTAGGGCTCGATCTCGGCGTCGGTCAGGCGGTGGATGAAGGCGTGGGGGGCGTCGCTGGCGCAGCGGCGCATGGCCTCGGCGATGACGGCGCGCACCGGGGTGCCGGCGGCGTAGGCGGCGCGCAGGCTGGCGAGGTCGAAGGACAGGTCTTCAAGGTTCAGGGGCATGGTGTGCTCCGGGGTTTCTGTTCGGTTCGCGTTCAGTCTTCGGTGACCAGCACCAGCACGTCCTGGCCGGCGGCCACGGGCGCGCCTTCGCGGCACATGAGGCGGTGCACGGTGGCGTCCTGCGGCGCGAGCACGCTGAATTCCATCTTCATGGACTCGACGACGAGCAGCACGTCGCCGGCCGCGACGCGCTGGCCTTCGCTGACCAGCACCTTCCACACGCTGCCGGGCACGCTGCTGGCCAGCGGCCGGCCGCCGGGCGGCAGGTCCAGCTCGACGCTGGCATCGGCCGCGGCCACGTCGGCATCGCCCGCGTAGGCGAGTTGCCCGCTGGCGGCCCAGCGCTCGCGCTCTGCGTCGAAGGCGGCCTGCTGCTGCGCCTTGAAGGCGCCGATGCTGGGCGCGTTGTCGGCCAGGAAGCGGCGGTAGTCGCGCAGGCTGAAGGTGGTCTCTTCGACGTGCAGCGCATAGCCGCCGTGCGGGAAGGCGGCGCGGATGCGCAGCAGCTCGTCCTGGTCCACCGGCACGAAGCGGATCTGGTCGAAGAAGCGCAGCAGCCAGGGCTGCTCGAACACCGAGCCGGGCTCGCCGTGGCGCCAGCGGTTCCACATCTGCAGCGTGCGGCCGACGAACTGGTAGCCGCCGGGGCCTTCCATGCCGTAGACGCAGAGGTAGGCGCCGCCGATGCCGACGGCGTTCTCGGGCGTCCAGGTGCGCGCGGGGTTGTACTTGGTGGTCACCAGGCGGTGGCGCGGGTCCACCGGCGTGGCCACCGGCGCGCCCAGGTACACGTCGCCCAGGCCGAGCACCAGGTAGCTGGCATCGAACACGACCTTGAACACGTCGTCGATGCTGTCCAGCCCGTTGATGCGGCGGATGAACTCGATGTTGCTCGGGCACCAGGGCGCGTCGGGCCGCACCGACTGCATGTACTTCTCGATGGCGAGTTTGGTCTGGGGGTCGTCCCAGCTCAGCGGCAGGTGCACGACGCGGCTGGGCACGACCATGTCGTCGACCGCGGGCAGCGCGGCTTCGGCCTCGACCAGCACCTTGAGCAGCTCGGCGCGCGAGACCTTGGACGGGTCGAAGTGCAGCTGCAGCGAACGGATGCCGGGCGTCATGTCGACGATGCCGGGCAGTGTGCCGGCGGCCATGCGCGCTTGCAGCGCCTGCATGAGCACGTGCACGCGCAGGCGCAGTTCGATGTCCAGCACCAGCGGGCCGAACTCGACCAGCAGGTAACGGTCGCCGGCCTGGCGCACCACCATGGCGGGCACGGCCTCGTCTTCGCGTGCCGGGTCTTCGTAGACGATGGGTGTGGGATGGGCGGTGGCGTCGTCGTTTGGCGTCGCGGGCAGTGCCTGTTGGAGTGTGGCCAGCGCGGCTTCGACGGTGGCGCTGCGGTCCAGCGCCTGATCGAGCGAGAGGCGGTGGAAGCGCACCGTGTCGCCGGGGCGCAGCTGGCCGAGCTTCCAGAGTTCGGCGTCCACCACCACGGCCGGGCAGACGAAGCCGCCGAGGCTGGGGCCGTCGGGGCCGAGGATGACCGGCATGTCGCCGGTGAAGTCGATGGCGCCGATGGCGTAGGCGTTGTCGTGGATGTTGGACGGGTGCAGGCCCGCCTCGCCACCGTCGCTGCGCGCCCACTGCGGCTTGGGGCCGATGAGGCGCACGCCGGTGCGGCTGGAGTTGTAGTGCACCTCCCAGTCGGTGGCGAAGAAGGTGGCCACGTCGTCGGGCGTGAAGAAGTCGGGCGCGCCGTGCGGGCCGTAGAGCACGCCCACGTCCCAGTGGTGGGTGAAGGCGGGCACGGTGTCGGCGGCGGCGCTCACATCGGCCGTGCCAGCGCCGGGCGCGGCCAGGTGCAGCACGTCGCCGGTGCGCAGGTGGCGGCCGGCGTGGCCGCCGAACTGGCCGAGCGTGAAGGTGCTGCGGCTGCCCAGGTAGAGCGGCACGTCGAAGCCGCCGCCGACCGCCAGGCAGAGGCGCGCGCCGGCCTCGGCGCGGCCGATGGCGAGCACGCTGCCGGCGGCCACGCGGTGGCTCTGCCACATGGGCAACGGCTGTCCGTCCAGCGCAACCGGTGCGGGTGCGCCGGTGACCGCAATCACTGCATCCGCGTTGAAGCGCAGCACCGGGCCCGAGAGCGTGATCTCCAGCGCGGCCGCGTCGGCGGCATTGCCCACCAGCCGGTTGGCCATGCGGTGCGCGTAGGCGTCCATGGGGCCGCTGGGCGGCACGCCCACGTCCCAGTGGCCCAGGCGGCCGGGCCAGTCCTGCACGCTGGTCTGCACGCCGGGCTCGACCACTTCGACGGTGGCGGGGCGGAAGTGGAAGCTGTTGAGAAAACGCGTGACCTGCCGGCCTTCGCGGAACACCGGGTCGCGCACCACCTGGCGCAGGTAGCCCAGGTTGGTCTCGATACCGGCCAGGCGCGTGGCGGCCAGCGCGGCATCCAACTTCGCCAGCGCCTGTTCGCGGTCGGGCGCGGTGACGATGAGCTTGGCCAGCATGGGGTCGTACCAGGCGGGCACCTCGGTGCCGCGCTCGACCCAGCCGTCCACACGGGCGTCGGCGGGGAACACCACCTCGGTCAGCAGACCGGCGCTGGGCTGGAAGTTCTTCGCCGGGTCTTCGGCGTACAGCCGCACCTGGATGGAGGCGCCCTGCGGCGTGGGTTTCAACATGTCCAGCGAGGGGAGTTCGCCGGCCGCGAGTTGCACCATCCACGCCACCAGATCAACCCCGGTGACCTGCTCGGTCACGCCGTGTTCCACCTGCAGGCGGGTGTTGACTTCGAGGAAGTAGAACTGGCCGGTGGCCGCGTCGTAGACGAATTCCACCGTGCCGGCGGAGCGGTAGTTCACCGCCTGCGCCAGGCACACCGCGGTGGCGTGCAGTTCGCTGCGTTGCGCATCCGTCAGGCCCGGCGCGGGCGTCTCTTCGATCACCTTCTGGTTGCGGCGCTGCACCGAACAGTCGCGCTCGCCCAGCGCGAGCACCGTGCCCGCGCCGTCGCCGAAGACCTGCACCTCGATGTGGCGCGCCTGCTCGACGTACTTCTCCAGGAACAGGCCGGCGTCCTTGAAGTTGGCGCTGGCCAGGCGCTGCACCGAGGCGAAGGCGTCGCTGAGTTCGTCCTCGCTCCACACCAGCCGCATGCCGATGCCGCCGCCACCCGCGGTGCTTTTGAGCATGACCGGGTAGCCGATGCGCAGCGCCTCGGCACGCGCCTGCGCCGCGTCGGCCAGCAGGCCGGTGCCGGGCAGCAGGGGCACGCCGCGCTGTTCGGCCAGATCGCGCGCCGTGTGCTTCAGGCCGAAGGCGCGCATCTGCTCGGGCGTGGGGCCGATGAAGGCGATGCCCGCGTCTTCGCAGGCCTGGGCAAAGCCCGGGTTCTCGGACAGGAAACCGTAGCCGGGGTGGATGGCCTCGGCGCCGCAGTCGCGGGCGATCTGCAGGATGCGCTCGGCCCTGAGGTAACTCTCGGCCGCGGGTGCGGGGCCGAGCAGGTAGGCCTCGTCGGCTTCGCGCACATGGCGCGCCTGCGCGTCGGCTTCGGAATACACGGCCACGCTCTGCACGCCCAGGGCTTTGAGCGTGCGGATGATGCGGCAGGCGATGGCGCCGCGGTTGGCGATCAGGACCTTGCGGAACATGGTGTCTCCGGTGGCAGGCCGTCCTGCCCAAACAAGGAAATCAGACGGGTCGTCCCGTCGTCAGGAGAAGAGGATGTGGTTGGATGAGGTGATGCTGTTGCTGACGTGGTGCTGTTGCCGACGTGGGTCACACCTTCCTCGTCATTCCCGCGAACGCGGGAATCCACGACAGGCGGGGTGCTTCCTCGTTCGTGGATTCCCGCGTTCGCGGGAATGACGGAACGGGCGGGAATGACGGAACGGGCGGGAATGACGGAACGGGCGGGAATGACGGAACGGGGGGGTTCATGTCGGGTTCCAGACCAGCAGCCGCGTGGGCGTGGGGTTGTAGGCGTTGCAGGGGTTGTTGAGCTGCGGGCAGTTGCTGATGAGCACCCAGAGGTTCATCTCGGCGCGCATCTCCACGTACTTGCCGGGGCCGGACACGCCGTCGGCGAACTTGAGGTCGCCGCCTTCGGTGACCGGCACGTTCATGAAGAAGTTGATGTTGGGCACCAGGTCGCGCTTGCCCAGGCCAATGTCGGCGTGTTGCAGCGCGATCAGGTAGTTGTCGCGGCAGCTGTGCATGAACTTCTTCTGCAGCGCGTAGCGCACGGTATTGCTTTCGGCCGCGCAGGCGCCGCCCAGCGTGTCGTGCCGGCCGCAGGTGTCGGCCACGATGGTGAGCATGGGCCGCGCGTCGTTGCTGCGGATGACCGAGCCGGTGGTCAGGTAGATGCCGCCCTGGTGCAGCATGGTGTCGGTGGCGCTGTAGTGCTCGGCCGGGTCGTCGCGGTTGTAGAAGATCACGTCCGCGGCCTGGTTGCCTTCGAGGTCGACGATGCGCAGCGTCTGGCCCTGGTTCACGGCAAACAGGATGGGCTCGCCCGCGGGGTGGCGCTGGTTCATCACGGCGTTCGCCGGGTCGAGGGCGCTCTCCTGGATGCGGATGTCGGTGGCGGTGATGGCGTTCATCTTTGAATCTCCCTGGCTCACAGATACAGAACATCCGAGTTGTGCAGCGCGCGCGCGTTCTCGGGCCGGAAGGCGCGGCAGGCGTCGTTGGCCGGCGCGGGGCCGCAGCGCCAGGCCAGCAGGCCGACCTTCTTCGGCGACCACTCAGTGGCCGGGTCCAGCGGGTGCGGCGCGCTGGAGACCGCGACGATCACGTCCATGTCGAAGCGCAGCTCGACGAAGTCGCCCGCGCGGCTGTGGTCCTTCGCGAAGTGGAAGCGGCCTTGCTCGTCCACGCTCACCTTTGAAAACAGATTGACCGGCGCGACCAGATCGCGTTTGGTGAGGCCGTACTTGCCGATCTCGATCAGCAGCCCGTCCTTGCCCGAGCGGTGCATGGCGTTGCGCGCCTGTTCGTAGCGCCGCTCGCCGTATTTCGCGGTCATCAGTTCGTTGTCGAGCAGCGCGCCCAACGGGTCGTGCCAGCCCAGGCTGTCGGCCGTGACGCTGGCCATGCTGCGGCCCATGTCGCTCATCAGCACATGGCCCTTGCCGTAGTGCGCGGTGTGCTGCGCCTTGAGGCTGTCGGGCATGTTGTAGCGCTCCAGCTTTTCGTGGGCGGCGTACATGACGAGGCTCACGTTGGCGCCGGCGTCGAGCGCGACGAAGCGGATCGCGCTGCCGCGGGGCATGCGCCAGCTCCAGTGGCTGCCGCCGGGCATCACCTCGCTCCACATGGCGTGGCCGGTGTGCACGCCCGCCAGTGCGGCCTGCGGAAAGCGCTGCCAGAGCGCGGGCGCGTCGACCGGCATGGCGGCCGGCGGGTTGGACGGGATCACGCTCAGCGGGTCGGTGAGCGTTTCGGGAACGGGATAGGAGGTCGTGGGGCTCATGGGGTGTCTCCGTTCAGGTTCACACGGTCTCGGCGGTCAGGCCGGAGAGGCGCTGCAGCTGTTCGAGGTCGGTCTTCATGCCCGAGGTCTCGCGGATGCGTTCGAGGATCTCGCGCTTGAGCGCGAGGAACTCGGGCGCGTGCTTGAGGTCCTGGGTGCGCTGGTCGCCGAAGGGCACGTCGTAGACCGTGTCGATGCGGCCGGGGCGCGGCGCCATCAGCACCACGCGGCCGCCGAGGTAGATGGCTTCCTCCACGTCGTGCGTGACGAAGACGATGGTCGCGCGCTCCAGCCGGTGCACGTGGCGGATCAGGTCGTGCATCACCTCGCGGGTCTGCGCGTCCAGCGCGCCGAAGGGCTCGTCCATCAGCAGGATGCCGGGGCGGCCCATCAGCGCGCGCGCGATTGCCACGCGCTGCTGCATGCCGCCCGAGAGCTGGTTGGGCCAGGCGTTGGCCGAGGCCTGCAGGCCCATGAGGCGCAGCAGCGCGTCGGCGCGGCCCGAAGCGGCCTCCACGTTCGCGGACGTGAGGTCCTTGCGGTGCGCGGCGAGCTGGCGGCAGAACTTGATGTTCTGCATCACCGTCATCCAGGGGTAGAGGCTGTAGTGCTGGAACACCATGGCGCGGTCGATGTCGGGGCCGGTGACCGGCCGGCCGTCCACCAGCAGCTCACCGCTGGTGTGCGTCTCCAGCCCGCCGATGGTGCGCAGCAGCGTGCTCTTGCCGCAGCCCGAGGCACCGACGAAGGTGACGAACTCGTTGTGCGCGATGTCGAGGTCGATGTGCTCCAGCGCGTTCAGCGGCGCACCGTCGAAGCGCTTGTGCAGGTCGCGGATCTGGATCTTGGGGACCAGGGGGTTGAAGGCAGGGAAGCGCATGGCGATCAGCCTTTCAGGTAGAGCCAGGGAAAGGCCTTGCGGTGCGCGAGGCGGAACAGCTGGTCCGTGGCCAGACCGATGAGGCCGATGACGATGATCCCGGCGAAGATGGTGTCGGTCTGCAGGAAGCGCTGTGCGCGCAGGATGGCGTAGCCCAGGCCCGAGTTGGCGGCCACCAGCTCGGCCACCACCAGGTAGGTCCAGGCCCAGCCCATGGTGATGCGCAAGGTGTCCACCAGCGCGGGCTTGGCGCTGGGCAGGATGACTTTTTCGATCAGTTCGCGGCGGTTGGCACCCATGGTCTGCGCCGCCTCGACCTGCGCGGCCGGCACGCGCCGCACGTCTTCGGCCACCATCAGCACCATCTGGAAGAAGGTGCCGATGAAGATGATGGCGATCTTGGAGCCCTCGTCGATGCCGATCCACAGCATCACCAGCGGGATGAAGGCCACCGCCGGCATGTAGCGGATGAAGTCGGTCAGCGGCTCCAGCAGCGCCTGCACCGAGCGGAAGGTGCCGATCAGCAGCCCCAGCGGCAGCGCGATCACGGCCGAGATCAGGAAGCCGGTGACCACGCGGTAGATGCTGATGCCCGCGTCTTCCAGCAGGCCCGATTCGGTGGCCCACAGCCAGGCCTTGGCGACCACGGCGGCCGGTGAAGGCAGGAAGGTCGGGTCCATGCCGCCGAAGGCGGCGAAAGCGGCCCACACCAGCAGCGGCGTCAGCAGGCCGACGGCGGCCAGCACCCAGTAGGCACGCCGGCTGATGGGGGCGCGCACCGTCAGCCAGCGCGGGCGGCGCCGGGGAGGCGGGGAAGGGGGGGCCGCAAGGGCGGGGGACACCGGCCCGGCCGGCAGCACGACGGGAATCGCAGCGTCGGACACCGGTACGGTGATGACATGGCTCGAAGACATGCGGGCTCCTGTTCAAGAGGGACACAACCCAGAGAGGCTCGTGCGCACATCACTGCAAGTGATTCGTGTGCCAGCAAGCATCTCCCGGGCTTTTGTCCCTCCGTGGAGCCACGACGATCCGCGGCCGACCGCTCTCGGACCAGACAGCGCTGCACTGGCTTCACACCCCAGCAGACAGCGCCCGGAACCCTAGCGGTCTTCAAGGCTGCGTGTGACCGATTTGGTGCACGAAGCCTCTCTGTACCGGGAGCTATGCAGGATTGATGCCAGCCCTGTACAATGGAGGGCTTGCGCTGTGGCTTGCTCGCCGTTGCAGCGCGCCTGCTCTGACACGGTTCGCGGCTTTCCTCAAGCCGCATCCCCTGCCGGCAAACGGCATCCGGCCTGGCCGGCGATCCGCAGCCTCTCTCGGCGAGCCTCACCGGCCCCGTACCCACCGGGCCACAACCTGCCGGGCCACCAGCCCCCAGCGTCCCACCGTGTCTGCGGTCCGGTGACCTGCGGCTGTGCACCACGGCAAACCCCGGCGTGCTCCACGGTGCGGCCGCCCAGGGCCTTTGCGGGCCCGGCATTGCGAAAGCGCCCGAACGCCATTCGAATACAGCAAGGACACATCCCATGGCCAAAGAAGAGTTGATTGAAATGCAGGGCAAGGTCGACGAAGTGCTGCCCGACTCCCGCTACCGCGTCACGCTGGAAAACGGGCACACGCTGATCGCCTATTCCGGCGGAAAAATGCGCAAGAACCACATCCGGGTGCTGGCCGGTGACCGCGTTTCGCTGGAGCTCTCGCCCTACGACCTGAACAAGGGTCGCATCACCTTCCGACACCTCGAGCCACGCTCGGGTGGCGCCCCGGCGCCGCAACGCCGCTACCGCTGATCGGCCACACCCCCCTGGCCCTGCTCCGGATGGGTGACCATCTGGTACGGCAGCGCCTCGACTTTTTCAGAAAGCATTCATGACCCAAAAACTCTATGTCGGCAACCTTCCCTATACCGTCGACGACAGCGCGCTGACCCACAATTTCTCGGGCTACGGCACCGTCCAGTCCGCCAAGGTCGTGATCGACCGCGACAGCGGCCGCTCCAAGGGCTTCGGCTTTGTCGAGATGGCCACCGCCGCCGAAGCGCAGGCCGCCATCGATGCGCTCAACGGCATGTCCGTCCAGGGCCGCAGCATCACCGTCAACCTGGCCCGCCCGATGGAATCCCGCTCGGGTGGCGGCCGTTCCGGCGGCGATCGCCGCCCGTACTGACCGGCAGACGCCCGGCCGGTGCACCGCCACCGGCCTGCGCAGCAGGGCGCCTTCGGGCGCCCTTCTTTTTTTGGCGGCGCGGTCTCAGAACATGACCGAGCGGTGTGCCGCCGCGCCGGTCATCGCCCCATCGCCCACGGCCAGCGCCACGTTGCCGGCCGCGCGGGCGGCGTCGCCGCAGGCAAACACGTGGGGCACGCTGGTCTGGCCCATGCGGTCCACCTGGATGAACGGGCCCATGGGCCCTTGTTCAAAGGCGCAACCGAGCTGTTCGGCCACCGGACTGGCCATGTGCACCCGCGCCTGGGCGAACAGACCGGCCATGGCGCAGCGGCGGCCGTCGGCCAGCACCACGTCGGCCACACCGTCGATGCGCGCCACGGGGGTGCGCTCGATCTGCGTGCCGCGCCGGGCCAGCAGGGCCAGCTCGTCGGGCGACGGGGTGAAGGCCTCGTTGAGAAACAGCGTGGTCGGGCCCCAGTCGGGCAGCATGGCGGCCTGATGCACGGCCATGGGCGAGGTGGCGATGACGCCGATCGCGCCCTCTTCCAGCTCGTAGCCGTGGCAGTACGGGCAATGGAAGACGCTGCGGCCCCAGCGCTCGGCCAGTCCGGGCACGGGCGGCATGTCGTCGCGCACGCCGGTGGCGAGCACCAGGCGCGCGGCGCTGACCTCGGTGCCGCCCACGCGGAAGCCGAAGCGCCCATCAGGCCGGTGGTGCGCGTCTTCGGCCAGGCCGTCGATCCAACGCACGTTCGGGTAGGCCAGCAGTTGCCGGCGCGCTTCGGCCGCGATGGCAGCGGGTGCGCGGCCGTCCTGACCCAGAAAGCCGTGCGCCGTGGCGCCGGCCTCGTCGACGAAGCGGTTGCGGCGCTGGCCGGCGTCCACCACCAGCACCGGGCGGCGCGCCCGCGCCAGTTGCAAGGCGGCCGACATGCCGGCGTAGCTGCCGCCGATGACAGCGAATTCAATGGGGATCATGCAAGTGCTCCTCGGGCCGGTGGGGGTGCGCCCCGCGGGCCAACAGGCGTTGATGGAAATCGCGCGACAGCGTGGCCAGCGTCACCCCGTCCAGACGTTGCAGCAGGGCGGCCTCGGCCGCCTGCACCGCGCCGCTCAGCGCGTCATTGACCGCCTGCGCCACCAGGCATTCGGGCCGGTCTTCGCGGAAGCCCAGCGACACCAGCGCCGGTGCGCCCAGCGCTTCGTGGACGTCGCGCAGGGTCACCTGGTCCAGCGAACAGGTCAGCACCCAGCCACCGCCATGCCCCCTGGCCGACCCGACAAAACCCGCCTCGCGCAACCCGCCCATGAGCCGGCGCAGCACCACCGGGTGGGTCTGCATGGCCAGGGCCAGGGTTTCGGACGTCAGCGGCGTTTCGCTCTCGGCCATGTGCAGCAGCACATGCAACACGTCGGACAACTGGCTGTTTTGTTTCATGCAACATTATTAGTTGCATGATAGAAACCCATCATCATGTAGGGCCATCCGTTCAGGCTGGCACCTCCCGTGCCCCGCCTGAAACCGGTGGAGTCCACCGGAGCGACGCCATGGCGTACGCTCGGCACCCTCCCTCTTCACACGCTCCGCCCATGTCCTCCTGGCAATTCCAGCAAATGATCAAAGCCTCCGGCTGGCCTCTGGCCGCGGAACAGCTCGCGCCCGGCGCCGATTTCAACGCGCGGCTTGAGGGCGGTCTGGTGCCGCTGCACTGGGCCTGCGCGGCCGGCAAGGCCAGCCTGGTGAAGCACATGATCGAACACGGGGCCGACGTGTCCGATGCGGCGCCCGACGGGCAGACCCCCCTGACGCTGGCGCTGCAGGCCGGCAACTTCCAGAGCGTGATGCTGGTCATCGACCGGCTCAAGGTGCTGGGCGCGCCACCGCCCGACGACACTTTGCGCCAGCGCCTGACCACCACCTTCCGCGAGAGCCACACCGACGCCAGGAACCGCCTGCAACAAACCCTGAAAGACTGGGACCGCATCGCGAAGAAGGCGCGCGGCTGAGCGTTGCGCCGCCTGCACCGGGCCCGCCACCGGCGTAGGACACCGCTGACCGCCCGGCTGCGTGGTGTCTGATGGTCCGGTGGCCACACTGGCCACAGAATGGTCTTCAACAGCAAGGAGACCTTCATGACACAGACCGGAAACATCGTTGGCACCGTGGAATTCCGCCCCGGCGACGGCCCCATGATCCCCATCCCGTGCGGCCCGGTGGACATCGAAACCACCCACACCGAAGCGACCCTGAGCTGGCTCGATGGCGACACGCACGGTGTCGCCGCCATGCCGTTGACGGAGTTCAAGCGTTACCTGAACGAGGGCGCGATCAGGCTTGCCTGAGCGGCCCCGGGGCCGACCGCCTCAGCCTGGGTGAATCGGCCTTTGGCACCTCAATGTGGGTAGGCGCGGATCGCCTCGCGCACCGCGTCGCCGGCCAGCACGGCACCGGTGTGCACCCCGACGCGCGCAGCCCCGGCACCCCGGCCCAGTTCCAGAAACACCCGGTGCTCGACCTCGGTCAGACCGCCTTCGATGCGCTCCATCGGGTGCATCAGCATCACGGGCGCCCACAGCCCGCGGCGAACGGTCTTCACCAGCGCCGACAGCTCCCCCGCCGCCACCGCGAAGGCCCCGATCAGCATGCGCGGCGACACCGACTGCGGATCGCGCGGAACTTCACGCACGACGCCCGAGTCGATGTTGCTGGCGACGAAGCGGTGGGCGAAGACCTGGATGTAGAGGGTATCGGGAAGAAACATCGGACAAGCGGGGGTCAGTGGGAAGGGTGAATAGGCGGAGCAGGTGCGCCCAAGTTACCGGCAACCCCCTATCCCGTCCATCGCCCAAATGGGTGAGGGCGCCGCCCGGGTCACACCCGGCCGCTCAGAGCGCGCCAGCCGCGCGCCGGCGCCACAGCGCCCGCAGCATGATCGCCACCACCGCCAGATTGGCGAGCAGCAGCGCGGCGCTCAGCGCACCAGGGTGCCGCACGAGTTCGGCCACTTCGAAAGGCACGTAGAGGGCGCCGCTGCCGGCGGCCAGCAGTTCGGCCCAGGTTTTGCGGAAAAACAGGCCCCAGGCCTCGGCAAAACGCAGGCTGGCATAGGCCAGGGCGCCCAGGGCCAGCCAGAGCACGCGGGTGTTCTGCAGTTGGTCGATGGCGGCCAGCCACACGCCCGGGTAGTGCGCGGCAGGGTTGAGGTGGGCGTGCGCCATCAGGCGGGCCGCCAGCGCGTGCAGGTCGTGGTGCACGAACGTCAGCACCCCGGAAGCCGCCAGCAGGACCACGGTGCCCTTGAGGGCTTCGAAAGCGGCGATCCAGCGCACGGCGACGGCGGCATCGGGGGCGGTGGCGACGTTCATGCCGCCCAGCATGGCACAAAAGAACACCGGGACACGGCGCAGGCGGTGCTCCGCGCCGGGCCTACACGCCGAGATAACGCCCCGGCCGGTGGTTGAGCGCGAGGATGGCACCGATGGCCACCGCACCCACCACGGACTGCGCCACGCGCACGGGCGGCACCACCACCAGGGCGGCGAGCACGACGACGATGTCCACCGACATCTGCACCTTGCCGGCGCTCAGGCCGCGGGCCTGCTGCAGCCATTGCGCCAGGATGTTGACGCCGCCCACGCTGGCGTGGTGGCGCAGCAGGGCCAGCAGCCCGAAGCCGATCAGAAAACCACCCACGACCGACGCCACCCAGGGATTGATGAACTCGAAGCGCACCACTTTGGGCGCCACGGCGGTGCAGGCCGACACCAGCGCCACCGCGCCGAAACTCTTGAAGGTGAATTCGGCCCCGAGCCGGAACCACGAGAGCACGAAGAACGGCAGGCTGAACAGAAAGAAGAACAGGCCGAAGTTCCCGCCCGTGGCGTAGCTGGCCAGGAAGGCCACGCCCGCCACGCCGCCGGTGAGCAGGCCGGCGTGGCCGAACATGGTCATGCCCAGCGCCACGAACAGGGAGCCTGCAACGAGGGCGTGCATGTCGTCGAGCCAGGAATGGCGCATGGGGGGCGGGGCGGGTGGGGTCATGCGCGGGATCAAGCACGCAGCGTGCCGTGCCCGGCGGCACGGCCGGCGCGGCGGTGCTCGTCGGGGCTGAGGCCGGTCATGCGGCGGAACATGGCGGTGAAGGCCGAGGCGCCGGCATAGCCCAGGTCGAAGGCGATGCTTTCGACCTTCTCACCGGCGTCGAGCCGGGGCAGGGCCTTGATGACGCGCAGGCGCTGGCGCCATTCGGCGAACGACATGCCCAGATCGCGCTGGCAGCGGCGGCTGAGCGTGCGTTCGGTGCTGTGGAACTGGCCAGCCAGTTCGGCCAGGGAGCGGCTGTCGGCCGGGTGTTCCTGCAGCCATTGCAGCAGCGCCCCCAGCGCCACGTCACCCGACTGCGGCAGGTAGCTGCCCACGCGGCGCGCGTGGCCGATCTGGTCGACCAGCACCTGCAGCAGGCGCTGCTGCTCCGCGCTGAGCGCCAGCACCGGGCCGGCCGCCGCACCGCTGCGCAGGTGGTCGAGCAGGGCGCGCATGAGCGGGCTGACGGCGATGACGCCCGCCTCGGCCGGCAACGGGCCGCAGAGTTCGGGGCTGACGTACAGCGAGCTGTGCACCGCCGCCTGCCGGTTGGAGCCCCGGTGCTCCACCCCCGGCGGCAGCCAGATACCGAACTGCGGCGGCGCCATGAAGTGCCGGTCGGCCAAGGCCACCTCGATCACGCCGCTGAACGAATAGACGAATTCCCCCCATGCATGGCGGTGCTGCGGGTAGACGGCGCACGCCGGCATCTGCGCGGTGCGGAACACCATGGCCGCGGGCAGGGCGTCGCGGTAGGGCGGTTGGTGCAGGCTGGGCGCCGGCGGCGCGCGGCGGGGGGTCGGCATGGCGTCTGGGACGGCGGTTGGGCGGCAGAAGGACACAACGGCGGAAAGCCGCCATCGATTGTCGGGAAATCGATGGTTGCTGCCAACTCGCCACGCGGACAATGGCGCTCCTTTCGCCGATCGCCTGTTTTTGTTCATGGACACCCGCCAACCGCTGGACGCCCGCGCCAGCCTGCTCATGCTCTCGCTGTGCCTGCTGTGGAGCCTGCAGCAGATCTCGCTCAAGGCCGTCGCCGGCCAGGCCAGCCCCATGCTGATGGTGGGCCTGCGCTCGGCGGTGGCGGCCCTGCTGCTGGTGGGCTGGATGCGCCTGCGCGGCGAACGCGTCGTGCTGCAACGCGCGCACTGGGGCCCCGGCCTGGTGGTGGGGGCGCTGTTCGCGCTCGAATACCTGCTGGTGGCCGCGGCGCTGCAGCTGACGCACGCGTCGCACGTGGTGGTGTTCCTCTACACGGCACCGCTTTTCGCCGCCCTGGGCCTGCAGTGGCGCCTGCCCTCGGAGCGGCTGGACGCGCTGCAATGGACCGGCATTTCGGTCGCGTTCGCGGGCATCGCCATCGCCTTCCTCTCGCGCGGACCGGGCGCCCAGGCGCTGGGCGGCCCGGTGCTGCTGGGCGATCTGCTGGCCCTGCTGGCCGGCGCGTCGTGGGGCGCCACCACGGTCACCATCCGCTGCACCACCCTGTCGACCGCGCCGGCGGCCGAAACCCTGCTCTACCAGCTGCTGTGCGCCTTTGCGCTGCTGGTGCCGGCCGCCTGGCTGACCGGGCAGACCCATTTCGCCCTGAGCGCGCACACGCTGGGCCACTTTGCCTTCCAGGCCGTGGTGGTGTCGTTCGCCAGCTTTCTGGTGTGGTTCTGGCTGCTGCGGCACTACCTGGCATCGCGGCTGGGGGTGTTTTCTTTTCTGACACCGGTGTTCGGCGTGCTGCTGGGCATCTGGCTGCTGGGCGAACCGCTGGAAGCGAGCTTCCTCGCGGGCAGCGCCCTGGTGCTGCTGGGCATCTTCATGGTCAGCGCCGGGGGCTGGCTGCGGCCCTGGTGGGACCGGCTGCGCGACCACCCGCAGACCGTCCGGCGCTGACCGCAGCGGGCGGGTCCCAGGGCGGGACGGGGGCTTGACCTTGTAGCCACTTTAGGGTTTTCAATACCCCTGAAGCGAGGCTGCACCATGAAAACCTTCCCGATCCGTTCCGACGCGCCCCCTGCCGCCGACACCGCCTGCGGTTGCGGCAGCGACGCCTGCGCCAGCCCGCTGGCGCTCACCGACACCCCGGCCACGTCCGCCGGACCGGGGCACGCACACGGCCCGGCCGACCACGACCATGCGGACCACGATCACGCAGGCCACGACCATGGCGGCCACCCCCACGGCGCGGCGCCCGCCGCTGCCGCGTTCCCCGACGGTGCCACCGGCCTGCGCCTGCGCATTCCGGCCATGGACTGCGCGGCCGAAGAGAGCCAGATCCGGGGTGCGCTCGACAGCGTGGCGGCCGTGCAGAGCCTGCGCTTCGACCTGGCCGCCCGCACCCTGCTGGTGGACGCGCCCGCAGCCGTCTGGCCCGAGGTGGTGCAGAAGATCGAGGCCAAAGGGTTTGCCACCGAAGCGCTGGCCCAGCCCGTGAGCGTGGCCGACATCGCCCGCCAGCAGCGGCGCGAGATGGGGCGCCTGGGCGCGGCGCTGGTGGCGGCCGTGGCGGCCGAGCTGCTGCACTTCTTCACGCCCGAGACCTTGGGCTGGAAGATCGCCGGCATGGCGGTGGCCGCGCTGGCCATCGCGCTGGCGGGCACCTCGGTGTTCAAGAAGGGCCTGTCGGCACTGCGGCGCGGGCAGCTCAACATCAACGCGCTGATGACGGTGGCCGTGACCGGCGCCTTCGCCATCGGCCAGTGGCCCGAGGCCGCGATGGTGATGGCGCTGTATTCGCTGGCGGAGCTGATCGAAGCGCGGGCCGTGGAGCGCGCGCGCAACGCCATCAAGGGCCTGCTCGATCTGGCCCCGGCCGAAGCCGAGGTGCGCCAGCCCGACGGCAGCTGGCAACGCCAGCCGGTGGCCGGCATCGCGCTGGGCGCCACGCTGCGCGTGAAGCCGGGCGAGCGCCTGCCGCTGGACGGCCGCATCACCGCCGGCCAGAGCGCGGTGGACCAGGCCCCGGTCACGGGCGAGAGCGTGCCGGTGGAAAAAGGCCCGGGCGACGCTGTGTTCGCGGGCACCATCAACCAGAACGGCTCGTTTGAATTCGCCGTGACGGCGCCGGCCAGCGACACCGTGCTGGCGCGCATCATCCACGCGGTGGAGGCCGCGCAGGGCAAGCGCGCGCCCACGCAGCGCATCGTGGACCAGTTCGCCAACATCTACACACCGGCCGTGTTCGCCATCGCGGTGGCGGTCGCCATCGGCGGGCCGCTGCTGGCCGGCTGGGCCTGGGGCACGGCGGTCTACAAGGCGCTGGTGCTGCTGGTGATCGCCTGCCCCTGTGCGCTGGTGATTTCCACCCCGGTGACCGTGGTCAGCGGGCTGGCGGCGGCGGCACGGCGCGGCATCCTCATCAAGGGCGGCGTCTACCTGGAAGAAGCGCGCCGTCTGACGCAAGTGGCCGTGGACAAGACCGGCACCGTCACCGCAGGCAAGCCCCGGCTGGTGGCGCACGAGGTGCTGGTGGAGGGCGCCGATGCGGCGGCGGTGCGGGGCATCGCGCACGCCATCGCCGCGCGCTCCGACCACCCGGTGTCGATGGCGATCGCGCAGGGGCTGGTGGAACAGACCCGTCAGGAAACGGGCGCCGTGGACGACTTCGCCGCCGAAGTGGGCCGGGGCGTGCGGGCACGCATCGCCGGGCGCGGCTACGCGCTGGGCAACCACCGCTGGATCGAGGAACGCCAACAGTGCTCGCCCGCACTGGAAGCGCGCATGCGGGCGCAGGAAGCGCAGGGCCGCACCGTCACCCTGCTGGCCGACGACAGCGGCGTGCTCGCGCTGTTCGCGGTGGCCGACACCATCAAGCCCAGCTCGCAGGCCGCCATCGGCGAGCTGCAGGCGCTGGGCATCACGCCGGTGATGCTGACCGGCGACAACGCCGCCACCGCGCAGGCCATTGCGGCGCAGGCCGGCATCACCGCCGTGCGCGCCAACCTGCTGCCGCAGGACAAGCTGGAGGCCATCCGCACGCTGTCGGCCCAGGGCCCGGTGGGCATGGTGGGCGACGGCATCAACGACGCGCCCGCGCTGGCCGCTGCGTCCATCGGCTTCGCCATGGGCCAGGCCGGCACGCACACCGCGGTGGAAGCGGCGTCGGTGGTGATCATGAACGACGACCTGCGCCGCGTGCCCGAGACGGTGCGCCTGTCGCGCCGCACGCACACGGTGCTGTGGCAGAACATCACGCTGGCGCTGGGCATCAAGGCGGTGTTCCTGGTGCTGGCGCTGGCCGACAACGCCTCGATGTGGATGGCGGTGTTCGCCGACATGGGCGCCAGCCTGCTGGTGGTGTTCAACGGGCTGCGGCTGCTGCGCGGCGCCCCCGGAAAGGCCACCGGATGACGGCCACCACCGACCCCGGCCCGGCGCACCTGGCGACCACACCGCTGCTGGACTTCAACCACCCAGCCATCGAGCGCCTGGTGAACGAACGCGGCTGGCGCACGCTGTCGGCCTACGAACGCATCGGCGCCGCCTACGGCTTCGTGCGCGACGAAGTGGCCTTCGGCTACAACGCGTCGGACGAGCTGCCGGCCTCGGCGGTGCTGGCCGACGGCATTGGCCAGTGCAACACCAAGGGCACGCTGCTGATGGCCCTGCTGCGGGCGCTGGGCGTGCCCTGCCGCTTCCACGGCTTCACCATCGACAAGGCGCTGCAAAAAGGCGCCATCACCGGCCTGGCCTACCGGTTCGCGCCGCCGGAGATCGTCCACAGCTGGGTGGAGGTCTGGCACGCGGGCCGGTGGGTGAACCTCGAAGGCTTCATCCTCGACAGCGCCTACCTGGGCGCCCTGCAACGGCGCTTTCGCACGCACCAGGGCGCGTTCTGCGGCTACGGCGCGGCCACGCCCGACCTGCAGGCCCCGGGCGTGGACTGGCGGGGAACCGATACCTACATCCAGCGCGAAGGCATCCGCCAGGACTTCGGGCGCTTCGACGCCCCCGACGATTTCTACACCCGCCACGGCAGCAATCTGTCGGGCCCGAAACGCTGGCTCTACAGCCACGTGGTGCGCCACGCCATGAACCGCACGGTGGCGGCGATCCGGCAGGGCGGTTCACGCTGACTGCGGAGTGTCGATGGCTGTGCCTGCGGGCCTCGCCTGACGCCCCTGCCGGGCCTTTCGGCGAGCTTCTCGGCCACCACCGGCTGGTACCTGCCTGTGCGCACGAGCGCGCGCGGGGCCTGCAGGCCGTCCACCCGCACCGTGTGGCGCCGATTGCGCAGAGCCGGCTTCCTGACCAACCCGCCCTGTGACATGAAGGCCTGGTGCTGCGCGAACCGCACGCCGGGGTCGGTGCTCATGCCGCCCGATCATGCAAAGCCCAGACCGCGACGTCAGCCAGCCGGAGGCCGGATGTCGGCCCCCACGGCCCGGCGCAGCGCGGCGCGGGCCAGCAGGCGCGTGGAGTCCAGGGTGGGCAGGGCCGCGTTGTGGTCGCCGATGATCAGGGGGATCTCGGTGCAGCCCAGAACGACGGCGTCACAGCCGGTTTGCGCGAAGCCCTCGATCACGGTCTGGAAGAAGGCCACGGTGTCCGGCCGGAACACCCCGCCCACCAGCTCGTCCATGATGAGGCGGCCCATGGTGGCGCGCTGGGTATCGTCGGGCCGCTCCCAGGCCAGCCCCTGGCGGGCCAGGGCGGCGGGGTAGACATCGCTGCCCACCAGCCAGGCCGTGCCCGTGATGCCAATGCGCCGGAAGCCGCGCCGCTGCGCTTCGGCCGCCACCTCGTCCGCAATGTGCAGCCAGGGCAGGGGTGAGTGGGGTTGCACACGCCCGAACGCCTGGTGGATGGTGTTGTCCGGGCAGATGAGGAAGTCGGCACCGGCGGCCTGCAGACGGCGCGCCGAGTCCAGCATGAGCACGGCCACGCCATCGAGATCGCCACGGTCCAGGCAGTCGACGTACGCGGCCAGCGACGGCGTGTGCATCGAGACCTCGGGATGGGCATGCGCCCCCAGCCACGCCGGCGCTTCGGCGCAGATCGTCCGGTAACACAGCGCAGCCCCTTCGGCCGAACACCCCACGATGCCGATGTGCCGGGGCGAGCGGGAAAGTGGGGCGATGGCGGGGGCGGCGGGATTGGGCATGGCGGTCTGGCAGAACGGAAAGCTCGCCAGTATGCCCAGCCTCCGGGTCGCGCGGCGGCGCCCCTGGATGGCCCGGGCCTGGCGGCCCGCTACGGCCCGGAAACCTGCGCGCCGTGGACACGTCCCTGAGCGTCGAGATACCCCCGCACCAGTTCCTTCAGCCGCTCGCGCCCGAAGCTCGGGTCGTGGCCGGCGTGCACAACGTTCACCGGCAGTGTCAGCAGGCGCTCCATGGTGCGCGCGTAGGCGGCGCGGTCGGCGTGCGGCAGTTGGTCGAGCAGCGGGCCGTCGTAGACCGCGTCGCCCGAGAACAGCGTGCCGGTCTTCGCTTCCCACAGGCCGATGCTGCCGGGCGAGTGGCCAGGCAGGTGCAGCACCTCGAAATGGCGGTTGCCCAGGTCGATCACGTCGCCCTCGTCCAGCTCGCGTGTCACCGTGGCCTGCCGGATCTCCCAGGCCGACAGGTCGTAGTCCGGCGCCGGCAGCGCGGTGATCGCGGGGCCGCCGGTGGTGTAACCGGGCACGTCGATGCGCACGTCGTTGAGGTGAAAGTCGGCCAGTGTGAAGGACGGGTCGGCGCCGCGCAGGCCGGGCGCTTCGAGCCGGTGGCACCAGCATTCGGCGAACTCGTGGTGGCCGCCGACGTGGTCGAGGTGCACGTGGGTGGCGAGCGCGGCCACGCGCTGGCCGAACAGGTGGCGCGAGGCGCTGTAGAGGCTGCTCACGCCCAGGCCGGTGTCGACCACGAGGTCGGTGTCGCGGCCCTGGATGTGCCAGATGTTGCAGCGCAGGAAGGGGATGACGTGCGGCTCGGTGATCAGCGTCAGGCCGTCGCCGAGCGCGCGGAATTCAAACCAGTCGCCGTCGATGGGTTGAAGCATGGTGGGTCTGTGCCGGGAAGGGGCCCGTCTAGGCCGGTGTTTCGCTGAACACCAGGTCGAAGTCCAGCAAGGCGGCGGCCATGTCCGGGTGGCGCTGCACCAGCGCGGCCAGGGTTTCGTCCGGCTTCAGGTCGGCCGGCCAGTCGGCCGTGCGCGGGCGCACGGTGAGGGCGTAGCGGCCAGCGACGAAGCGCATCGCGCCGGTGGGCTGGCCCTGCGCATCCACCTCGCCCTGCGCGGCAAAGGCGCCGGTGGAGCCGGGCAGGCGTTCCCAGATTTCCAGGTAGCGGCCGTGCACGCCGGTCTCGACCACGCGCTCCCGGGTTTCAAACACCATGTAGCCGGCATCGGGCGTGCTGCGCGGCGGCTGCACGTCCCAGCGCCGCTCCCAGGTGCAGATGTCGGGCTGGCCGTCGCGCCCGGGCGTGATGCGGGTGAGGCCGCAGAAGCCCTGCAGCTGCGCGCGGCCTTCGGGCATCGCGGGGTTGGCGCCAGCGGGCACACGCAGGTCGGCGTGCCAGCCCTCGGTCTGCAGCCAGTGCACGCGGGTGCTGGTGTCGCGGCCCTCGGGTGTTTCGAGCAGGGTGCGCTGCCAGACGCCGCGATAGGCGGCGGGCACGGGCTCGTCGGGCGCGGGCAGGTCGATCCAGTGGGTCATGGCTTCATGCCGCTTCCCGGTTCGCGCGCGGCAGGGCGTTGAGCGCGGCCACGGCATCGGCGGTGCTGCAGACGCCGCCGAGGATGCCGCCCTCGACACCGATCATGGCCAGGGCCGGGGCCTGGTGTTCGGGCTGGCTGGCGGCGGTGGCATCGCCCACCGTGGTGCAGACGAAGCCCCGGTCGATGGCCTCGCGCAGGGTGGAGTGCACGCACACCTCGGTGGTGACGCCGCACAGCAGCAGGCGGCGGATGCCGAAGGCGCCGAGCAGCGCGCCCAGCGTGGTCTTGTGGAAGGCGCCGTAGCCGGGCTTGTCGATCACGTGTTCGCACGACAGCGGGCGCAGCTCGGGCACGAAATCGTGGCCCTGCTCGCCGCGCACCAGCAGCCGGCCCAGCGGCCCGGGGCTGCCGATGGGCGCGCCGGCTGCCGCGCTGCGCGCCAGCTTGGCGGGCGTGCAGTCCGAGAGGTCGGGCAGGTGGCCTTCGCGGGTGTGGAAGACGTGCAGGCCGGCCGCGCGCGCCGCCACCAGCAGGGTCTTCACCTGGCCCACCACGGCCTGCATGCGCGTGATGTCCAGGCCGGCCTGGTGCGCGTAGCCGCCCGGGCTGCAGAAGTCGCGCTGCATGTCGATGACGATCAGCGCGGTGGCCTGGGGGTCGAGGTCGTGCAGGGAGGTCATGGGCGTGTGAATCCGGTGGTGATGGCCTCGGCCATGCGGCGCGCGACCTCGTCGGACAGCAGCTGGCCCTTGACCGCGTCCGCGCCCTTGGCCGAGGACAGCACGCCCGAGGGCGGCACCCAGTCGGGGCGGCTGGGGTACATGTCGTAGGGCGGGAAGTCGGCCGGGCCGTCGTTCGGCAGCAGGTCCATGCGCACCAGGCCGGGGTGGTGGTGCAGCATCATCGACGTCTCCAGCACGGCCGCGTGCTCCAGCGCGAAGCCGGGGAAGCCGTCGGGGAACACGTGGCCCAGGGTCTCGGGCGTCATGAAGTCCCAGTACTCCAGCCGCATCACCTGCAGCGCGCAGGCCGGATCGGCGGCTTTGGCATCGCGCAGCCCGAGGTCGATGCCTTCGATCAGGAACCACTGGTTTTCGTAATGGCCGTTGACGATGACGAGCTTGTCCACGCCGTGGCGCGCAAATTCGCGCACCGCGTCGCGCACCTGGCCGATCAGCGTGGCGGCGTCGACGCTGGTGGTGCCGCAGAAATGTTGCCCACCGCCGCACTTGGGCTGCGACTTGTAGCCGTAGCTCAGCGTGGGCGCGACCAGGCCGCCCACGCGCGCCGCGGTGTCGGCCGCGACGGCGGCGGCCAGCAGGCCGTCGGTGCCCAGGGGGAGGTGGGGGCCGTGCTGCTCCAGCGCGCCCACGGGCAGCAGCACGGGCGGGTGCTCGATGCGGATGCGCTGCTGGTAGTCGACCCAGGACAGCTGGTTCATCCAGACGGTGGTGTTCATGGTGTGTGCACGGCGGTGGGGGCGGTTTCGGTCAGGGGCTTCTCAGCGGGCGGGAACAGGGCCTCGGCCAGCGCCGCACAGGTGATCAGCGCGCCGCCGGCCCAGCCCATGGGGCTCAGGCTCTCGCCACCCAATGCAATGGCCGTGCCCACCGACACCAGCAGCTCGGCCAGCAGGATCACGCCCGCGCGGCTGCTCTCCAGATGGGTCACGCCGTACTGCCAGGTCACGGTGGCCAGCAGCATCCAGCCGAAGCCGTAAGCCAGCAGCGCCAGCCACAGCCACGCACCGATTCCGGGCAACGTGCGCCCGGTCAGTGCGGTGGCCAGCGCCGAGAGCAGGCCGCAACCGACGAAGACGGCGAAGGTCTTGGTGCGCAGGGGCACGCGGTCGGCGGCGCGGGCGATGACGTTGTTGGCGGCGAAGGCGAAGCCGGCCGAGAGCGAGAGCGCGTCCACCCAGGTGAAGGCCAGCGCCTCGGCACCACCGATGCCGGGCCCGCCCAGCACCAGCCACAGCCCGACGATCGCGCCGGCCACCGCGCCCCAGCGCGCAGGCGGAATGCGCTCGTTCAGGAACAGCCGCCCGCCCAGCACCGACCACACGGGCGAGAGGTAGAACAGGAACATCACCCGCGCCACATCGCCCAGCATCACCGCATTCACGAACGAGGTGTTGGCCCAGCCGCCGACCAGCGTGAGCGCGAGCACCAGGCCCCACTGCGCGCGCCACGCGGCGCGGTCGCGCCAGAGCAGCCCCACGGCGAGCAGGCCCACCGAGCCGTAGGTCAGCAGCGAGACCAGCGGGCCGGGCAGGCCCTGGGCGACGAACCACTTCAGCGGCATCCAGGTCAGGCCCCAGACCGTGGCCGAGAACAGCAGCACCGCCGTGGCGACGCGGTCGCTGGGGTGGACTGGCAACAGCTTCATGATGTACGGCGGAGCTCGGAGAACGTGAAGCACTGAGTGCAGGGGGCCAGGCCAGAGGCACCGAAGAACCGGCTTCGCCGGGCCTCAGCTGCCGCCCCTCTGAAGAGGGGTGACGCGAAGCGGCGCGGGGGGTGCTTCCTGTTCATGGCATGACGGAGCCACCGTTGGGCCCGAGGACCTGCCCGGTGTAGAAGCGCGAGAGGTCGCTGGCCAGAAAAAGCACGCTGTCGGCGATCTCCTCCGGCGCACCGAGCCGGTGCTGCGGAATGGCGAGTTCTTTCTCCACCCACTCCGCGCTCATGTGTTCGAGCGAGACCATCGCGGTGGCCACGGGACCGGGCGCCACCGCGTTGGCGCGGATGTGCTGCGAGGCGAACTCACGCGCCAGCGACTTGGTGAGCGCGATCACGCCGGCCTTGGCCGCGCAGTAGGGCGCGTAGCGCTCACGGCCCAGCAGGGCCAGGTCGGAGGCGATGTTGACGATGGCCCCCTGCCCCAGGCTCAGCATGCCGGGAACGAAGGCGCGGCAAACCAGGAACACCGCCTTGAGGTCCACGGCCAGCAACCGGTCCCAGTCGGCCTCGGTGGTGTCGAGAAAGGGCTTCTCCTGGATGACGCCGGCGTTGTTCACCAGCACGTCCACGGCGCCCACGGCTTCGGCCATGCGCTGCACCGCCAAGGCGTCGCTCACGTCGGCCTCGATGGTCTGGGCCCGGCCGCCGGCGGCGACGATATCGCGCACCAGCGCAGCGGCCGCGTCCGCCTGCCCGAGGTGATTGATCCAGACCGTCGCGCCGGCCTGCGCCAGGCGCACGGCGCAGGCGCGGCCGATGCCGGTGGCGGCGCCGGTGACCAGGGCGGTGCGGCCCTGCAGCGAGAGGGCGGGGATCACAGCATCACCTCGCCATGGCTGGCGCTCAGGCACTGGCCGGTGAGCGCGGCCGACCCGTCGGAGGCGAGGAACAGGAACACGCCGGCCAGGTCGGCGGGATCGAGCATCACCGGCACCGCCTGGCGCGCCAGGATCTCGCGTTCGACATCGGCTTCGCTGCGGCCCTGCTCGGCCGCCATCACCGCCAGCGAGCGCAGGGCCGCGGCGGTGCGCACCCAGCCGGGGCAGACCGCGTTGACGCGCACGCCGCGCGGCCCGAGTTCGAGCGCGAGCGAGCGCGTGAGGCCCACCACCGCGTGCTTGCTCGCGCCGTAGGCCGAGAAGCCGGCAACGCCGATGCAGCCCCAGATGGAGGACTGGTTGATCACGCTCGCGCCGCGCGGCAGCGAAGGCAGCAGCGCGCGCGTGAGGCGCCACATGCTGGTGGTGTTGTTGTCCAGCAGCGCGGCCCAGCGGGCGTTGGCGTCGGGCGCCGCGTCGTCGACGGGCGTCGGGTATTCGGTTCCCGCGTTGTTGACCAGCGCGTCGAGGCGGCCGAAGCGGTGGGCCACCAGGTCGGCCACGGCCGCCACCGAGGCATCGCTGCCGAGGTCGCACACGGCGCTGTGCACCTGGTGGCTGCTCAGGGCTTCGACCAGCGCATTCAGCGGCGCGGCCTCGCGGTCCAGCAGCAGCAGCCGCGCGCCCTGTTCGAGGAAGGCCCGGGCCAGCGCCTGGCCGATGCCACCGGCCGCGCCGGTGATGAGCACGGTGCGGCCGTCCAGGCCATAGTGCATCGTCATACCGCTGTGAGGAAAGACACGCCCACGGCGCCGATGAAGGTGTCGGCCCGGTGCGGCGTACCACGCGGCCGGACCTCGCCGTAGTTTTCGGCCATCACGCGGGTGACGCGGTGGCGGTGGTACGCACGCAGCAGCTCGCCCACCGTGACCACCTGCGGGTAGTCGTCGGCGTAGAGCTGGCGGTGCAAGGCCGGCAACTGGTGCCAGGGCGCCACCGGGCGCTCGTGGTGCGCGTTGTGGAAGCCGAAATTGAGCCAGACCAGATTGAGCCACTTCGCGTCCAGGCCGACCACGTCGCTGTAGGTGTTGGCCTGCTCGTAGGCGCGGTCGCGCAGCTTGTCTTTCGGAATGGGCGTTTCGTCGAGGATGGGGTAGGTGTCGTAGGTGTGCTGGAAGCAGTCGGCAAAACGCAGCAGGTGCACGAACAGCAGGTACGACAGCGCGTACAGCAGCAGGGCCTTGAGCGACCACACCGCCAGCAGCACCCAGGCCGCCAGGCGCACCGCCGCCACGCCCAGGATGCGGCCGCGGGCGTCGCGCTTGCGCTCGTCGATGAAGGGCAGCGCCATCACGATGCCGCGCATCAGGAACTCCACCGCCGGGATGTGCAGCCACTCCAGCGCCAGCACACCGCGCCGCAGCAGCGGGCGTTCGCGCAGAAAGCGCTGGAAGTCGAAAGTGAGCACGTCGGCGCGTTCGACGTGGTGGCGCATGTGCTTGCGCCGCAGGTCGGCGAAGCGGGCGTAGGCGCTGCCGTTGATCCAGCTCATCAGCACGCCCCAGCGCTCATTGGCTTCGGGCGTGCGGAAGATGGCCTGGTGCGCAAATTCGTGGATGAAGTAGGCCGACCAGGTCAGCGTCAGGGTGACCAGCAGCACGCCGGCCACGTTCCAGGCCCAGTGGGCCTGGCCGAGCAGGGCGATGCCCAGCGGCCAGCCCAGCACGGTGAAGGCCAGCGCCGCCGTGTTGGGCCAGACGCCATCGGCATGGCGGAACAGGGGGTTTTTCATCGGGTGTCTCCGTCAGACAAGGCCACCGGACCGTGGGCGCGGCGGCCAGGGCTCTGCCCGCCCCCACATGCCGGCCGGCACGGTGGGGGCGGCAGATCCGGGCGCGGCGCCCGGCCGGACTTACTTGGCCAGGGCCTTGACGAAGGACGCGTCCATCGTGGCTTCGGTGGCGGGCACCTTGCTGATCTGGCCCTTGGCCTTGAGCAGTTCGCCGATCACTTCACCGCTGGCGTAGTACGAGGTGGTTTCCTTGGCTGGCAAGAAGGCCTTGGGCATCTCGGCCAGCGGGATGTTGTAGACGCCGCTGAGCTGGTCCTTGACCTCGGCCGGCGGGATGCCCATGAACTTGCCGATGATCTTGGCGGCGTCGTCGGGCTTGGCCTTCATGTAGGCCAGGCCGTCGAGGTAGGCCTTGATGATGCCGTTGATCGGCGCCGGCTTGGCCTTGATGACCTTGTCGTCGAACACCAGCACGTCGGCGATCAGGCCGGGCGCGTCCTTGGAGGAAAACACCACCTTGAACTTGTTGCCACCGCCCTGGCTGAGGATCTGCGACAGGCTGGGTTCGTAGGTCACGCCCACGGGCAGCTGGCCGGAGGCCATGGCGGCGGGCACGGCTTCGGGCGTCATGCTGACGGGGCTGATGTCCTTCTCGCCCAGACCGTTGACCTTGAGCGCGTACGACAGCAGGAAGTCGCTGGGCGAGAGCGGGTTGTAGCCGATCTTCTTGCCCTTGAAGTCCTTGACCGACTTGACCGAGGCATCGGCCACGATGGCGTCGCCACCGTTGGAGTAGTCGATGGGCATGACCACCTTCATGGCCTTGCCGGCCGCGACCTGGCCAACCACCTGGTCGTAGGTCAGCATGCCGCCGTCGACCGCGCCCGAGGCGATGGCCGGGGGAATCAGTGCCGGGTCGGTGAAGACCTGCAGCGAAACCTTGAGGTTGTATTTCTTGAACAGGTCCAGCGACTCGGCCACGTAGAACGGGCCGTAGCCGATCCACACGACGGTGGCGATCTTCATGCTGGTGACGCCCTGCGCGAACGTGGTGGCGGCTGCCAGCGACAGCGCTGCACCCAGCGCGGGTTTGAGGAGTCGGCCGAGCACGGAGGGAGAGGCTGCGGACGGGGAGAAGAGACCTGCCAGTTTCATAGGGAAGCTCCATGGAGTGGGACAAGACGCAGGAGAGACGATCAACGTCGTTCTCCCGGGCTTTTGTCCCTCCGTGGAGCCTGCGATCAGGCCGGTCCACTCTCGGACCAGACCCTGCGCTGCCGCAGACGGAACCCTAGTGGACCTACGCACAAGCCGCTGCAACAACCGTGTGCAGACCGCTCTCCATGCTGCCTTCACCTATGCACGGAGCGTGCCAGGCACGTCTGCGCGGTTTTGCACCAAAGCACGGCACGAACGGCCCGGCCTCCACCCGGGCCGCGCTGACCGCGGCTGAAACTGGTGCATGCCGCCACCGGTGACCGGCCCGGCCCTTCAGCGCAGCGCCAGCGAGTCGCGCTTCCACGCCGGGTCGGCCCAGCGGTTGAAGGGCCCCAGCGCGTCCGGGTCGAAGGCGGTGCGCTCGGGCAGGCCGGTGGTCACGCGCACCACCTCGAAACGGCGAATGGTCTTGCCTTCGGCCAGCGCTTCGCGCGCCACCAGCAGGCGCTGGCCGCCCGGTTCCCAGCCCGCGAATTCGGCATAGCCCGCACCGGGCTGCAGCGGCGCCGGGGGCAGCACCTGCACGCCCCAGTCCTGGCCCTCGCGGCGGAACACCCAGAGCTCGCGCCAGCCGTCCACCGGCTGCACCGCCAGCGCCAGCGCCGTGCCTTCGCGGTTGGGCGCGGCCGAGGCCGCCCACACCTGGCCCCAGGTGCAGCGCTCGGTCAGCGCGGGGGCATCGGCCTGGGCGCGGAGGTCGCGCAACGCGACGCAGGT
>NZ_BSPB01000029.1:0-44361 GCF_030160815.1 Hydrogenophaga electricum
TTCCTGGCCTACTACAACGCCCGCAGGCCTCACTCGGCACTGGGCTACAAGCCTCCAGCATCCCGGCTCTCCGGGAACAACCTATTGCAACTCAACAGTTAGCTCACATCATCTTCGCGAGTTCGAACATCACCGCCGTACCCAGGGCCTCGCGAATGTTGCCGCGCCCCACCTTGGCCATGGAAAACTCGCCGAAGCCGGACATGTCGAACGAGCTGTCGTCGGGGGAGATTTCCACGAAGGGCAACTCAAACACCTCGCGCAGCACATCGCGCTGGAACGCATCGAACTCCTCGTCCTTCAATTCGGAATCGACCACGATCAGGTTCGGCATGCGGGCCTTGACCGCGTCGCGCGCCTGCCGGAAATCGACCACGCTGTCCGAAGAAATGCCGATTTCCCGCAACGCATCGCGCACGTCTGCGCGAATCTGGAGGCTGGGCGAAATGGTCAGCACGTAGGTGCCCGCCAGCGACTTGAACATCGACGACTGTTCGTCAGACAGATCCACGGCCGAGATACCGTCCACGGCCTGGACCGTGCGGGCAAACAGGGCGGTAAAGGTCACGCCCTCTTCGTTCATCTCGCGTTCGACTTCGATACCCCCAGCGGCCGCGGCAATCTGCTGGATCAGCATCCAGCTGGAGTTGTCGGGCGACGCGGCACTGGACGGCGGCACACCGTCGTTGGACACGCGCATCAGCAGGCGCGTGTGTTGGGGCCACTGGTTGAGATCCAGCCGCACGTCGACCCGGCTGCCGAAAGGCAGCCCCCAGTCGAGCACGGCGTTCACAAAGGTGTGCGCCACCGTCGGATCGATCAGAACCTCCAGCGGCTTGAGCTTGCGCCGCAGGGCGATACCCAGAATCGACAGCTCCTGCTTGCGCTCCTGCAACACCCCTTCGACCAGTTGCGCCATGTCCACCTTCTCGTGCGACTGGCGAATGCGACCACTGTAGAAACGGACGATCTGCTGGGCGGTGATGCCCGCCTGCTTCACGCGCTCGGCCGGCACCGACAGAACGCGGTGTTCCAGTTTGGAAATGCGCTCCTTCGCCAGCAGCAGATCGGCTTGGTGCTGCAGGGCACTGACACTCTCGGTCAGCTGGTTGGCCAGGCTGGCCAGCAACTGCGGCCAGTGCTCATCCAGGGACCAGGATTCCTTGGCGTTGCCGGCGGCGGCGGAACTGCCGGTGCTGTTCTTGTTGGACGTGGACATGATGAGGGCAACCCTGGAGGAAAAGAAAAATGGTCAGTGGCCGGCCCGGCCGTCGGCACGCGAAGACGCGCACCGAGAACTCCTCCGGTGCGCGCTCACCCAGACATGGCCGGCATTCTGAGAACCCGAGTTCAACACAACTCACTCTGGTTATCAACAAATGGAAACACCCGGTACACCGTCTGACAACGATAGTTTTAAGGCGAAGATTACCCGATCACAGCCCAAAACGGGCGCGACTGCGGCCCATTTGCCACAATCGGGCCATGCAGATCCCCGCCCCCTACCCCCTTTCCCGCCCGCGCCGGCTGCGCCGTGACGCCTTCACCCGCGACCTGGTCCGCGAACACCGCCTCAGCCCTGCGGATTTCATCTACCCCGTCTTCGTGCTGGACGGCCATCAGCGGCGCGAAGCCGTCGCGTCCATGCCTGGCGTGGAACGCCTGAGCCTGGACCTGCTGCTGCCGGTGGCCGAGGAGTGTGTGGCGCTGGGCATTCCCTACATGGCGCTGTTCCCGGTGATCGATCCGTCGCTCAAAACACCCGATGGCGCTGAAGCAGCCAACCCGGAAGGCCTGATCCCGCGGGTCGTGCGCGCCCTCAAGCAGCACGTTCCCGGGCTGGGCATCATGACCGACGTGGCCCTGGACCCGTACACCAGCCACGGCCAGGACGGCGTGCTGGACGAGAACCACTACATCGTCAACGACGCCACCGTGGCCATCCTGGTGAAGCAGGCGCTCACTCAGGCCGGAGCAGGTGTGGACATGGTGGCCCCGAGCGACATGATGGACGGCCGCATCGGCGCGATCCGACAGGCACTGGAAGCCGCCGGCCTGGTGCACACGCGCATCATGGCCTACAGCGCCAAGTACGCCAGTGCGTTCTACGGCCCGTTCCGCGACGCGGTCGGCTCGGCCGCCAACCTGGGCAAGGCCGACAAAAAGGTCTATCAGATGGACCCCGGCAACAGCGACGAAGCGCTGCGCGAGGTCGCGCTGGACATCGCCGAAGGCGCGGACACCGTCATGGTCAAACCCGGCATGCCGTACCTGGACATCGTGCGCCGTGTGAAAGACGACTTCCACATGCCGACCTTCGTCTACCAGGTCAGCGGCGAATACGCCATGCTCAAGGCCGCGGCCCAAAACGGCTGGCTGGACCACGACGCGGTGATGATGGAAAGCCTGCTCGCTTTCAAGCGGGCCGGCGCGGACGGGATCCTGACCTACTTCGCCCGCGACGCCGCCCGGCTGCTGCGCGGCTGAAGTCTCCACCATGCGGGTCTTCAGCATCCAGCCGGGATCCGTCACGGAAACCGGCGCCCTGCCCGAACGGCTGCCGGAGCGCGGCTATGTGTGGATTGCCTGCGGCCGGCGTGAATTCGAGCTGGAGCAGGCGCACGTACAAACCACGCTGCAGGTCTTGGGCGGCGTGACCCTGGTGGATCTGCACGTCTCCGACCTGCTCAACAACCAGTTGCCTTCGCACTTCGACTACACCTCGCAGTACGACATCCTGGTGTTCCGCCGCCTGGCCGCCGGCCACAGCGAAACCGACCTCGCACACCCGGGCCAGCCGCTGACCCAGCCGACCCGGCGCAGCGGCCCGCCTGTGCTGCGGCGCATCGACACCAGCCCCGTGGGCTTCGCGGTCTTCGACCGCGTGCTGCTGACGGTGCACCCGGCCGGCTGCACGGTGCTGGAGCATTACGCCACCCGCCTGCTGGCCGCCGCCAGCGCCGCCTCGCGCGCCGCCGGCGTGCAGATGCCCGTCGGGCCGGCCGACCTGATGCTGCGCATCGTCAACCAGATGGTGGACGGCTATCTGGACCTGCGCCGCGAACTCACGCGCCAGCTCGACCACTGGCAAAGCGAGCTGCTCAGCCCCAGCGCCCGTTTCACCAACTGGGGATCGCTGCTGGACGCACGCATCTCCCTGCACCAGCTGGACGAAATCTGCGAAGACCAGCGAGCGGCCATCCAGGACTGGATCGAGGCCCTGGCCAACTGGGACGTGATCGAAGGCCAGAGCGACCACTTTGGCGGCCAGCGCGGGCTGGAACTGCTCAAGGTGCGCAGCCGTGACGTGCTGGAGCACATCGAGCGGGTGGTGCACCACGTGCGCCGCCTGGAGCAGAACGCCGAGACGGCGGTGCAGATGCACTTTTCGGCCCAGAGCAACCGCACCAACGACATCATGCGGGTGCTGACGGTACTGACCGCCATCTTCCTGCCGCTGAACCTGATCGCCGGCATCTTCGGCATGAACTTCGAATTCATCCCGTGGCTGCACGCCAGGGACGGCTTCTGGTGGGCGATGGGCACCATGGGCCTGATCGCCACGGTGCTCACCGGCCTGTTCTGGCGCAAGCGTTATCTGGTGCGCAACGCCAGCCGCTAGACCCGCCGGGCCTCAGCCCAGGTGACGGGCCAGGAACGCCAGCGTGCGCTCGCGCGCCAGCTTCGCCGCCGGGGCGTCGTAGGAGCCCCGCTGGTCGCAGTTGAAGCCGTGGTTGGCCGCGTAGACGTGTACCTCAACACCCGGCTGCGCGCGCTGGAACGCCTGCACGGTGTCGAGCGGGATCCAGTGGTCCTGGTCACCAAAGTGCGCCATCACGGGCACCTGCGGCACGCGGGCCGCCTCGGCTTCGGTGGTCATGCCCCCGCCATAGAACGGCACCGCCGCCGACAGCCCCGGCAGCAGGCAGGCCGAACGCCAGGTGAGCAGGCCGCCCCAGCAGTAACCCAGCACGCCCACCTTGCCGGCCGAAGCCGCGTGGGCGATGGCGGCCTGGATATCGGCCAGCACGCCCGGCGCGGGCAAGGACTCGACCGCCGTCTTGAGCTCGAAGCCGGCCTTCATGTCGGCCTCGGCGTAACCGAGTTCGACGCCGGCCTGGACGCGGTGGAAGGTGGACGGCGCGACGACGAAATAGCCCTCGGCAGCGTAACCGTCGGCCACCGAACGGATGTGGCTGTTGACCCCGAAGATTTCCTGCAGCACGACCAGACCGCCTTTGGGCGTGCCTGAAGGGGCAGCGGTGTAGGCCGGGAAGGTAAAGCCGTCGGCGGCGGTCAGATCGATGAAAGCACCCATGAGGTCTCCTGGTTCAAACAAAAAAACGGGGGGCCGACCTCGTCCGGTCGGCGACGTACACGCCCGAGCGGCTTCGGTTAAGGTCGGCAGCAACGACGGTGGGCCCGTTGGCCAGCCACCGATTATTTGCAGGAGTGCCTTCATGGACAAGATGCAGGGTCATGTGCTGCTGGTCACCGGCGGCAGCCGGGGCATCGGTGCGGCCACCGCCCGCCTGGCCGCACAACGGGGCTGGGCGGTGGCGGTCAACTACACCGCCAACTCGCTGGCCGCCGACGAGGTGGTGCGTGCCATCCGCGCCGAGGGCGGCAACGCCATCACGGTGCAGGCCGACGTGGCCGACGAGGCGCAGGTGCTGCGCATGTTCGACAAGGTGGACGCCAAGCTCGGGCGCCTGACCGGTCTGGTCAACAACGCCGGCGTGGTCGACGTGAGCGCACGGGTCGACGAGATGAGCGTGGCGCGCTGGCGTCGCATGTTCGACATCAACGTGATCGGCAGCATGCTGTGCGCCCGCGAAGCGGTGCGCCGCATGAGCACGCGCCACGGCGGCGAGGGTGGGGCCATCGTCAACCTCTCCAGCGCGGCCTCGCGCCTGGGCTCGGCCGGCCAGTACGTGGACTACGCCGCGGCCAAAGGTGCCATCGACACCTTCACCCTCGGCCTGGCGCGCGAAGTGGCGGCCGAAGGCATCCGCGTCAATGCGGTGCGCCCCGGCCTGATCGAAACCGGCATCCACGCCTCGGGCGGCCTGCCCCACCGCGTGAACGACCTCAAGCACCAGGTGCCCATGCAGCGCGGCGGCACCGCCGAAGAGGTCGCCGAAGCCATTCTCTGGCTGCTGTCACCAGCCGCCAGTTACACCACCATGAGTCTGCTCGACGTTTCCGGAGGACGCTGATGACCGCTACCACGCCCGAACAAAGCCCCCACATCAAGCTCTGGTGGGAAGACCTCGAAGTGGGCCAGACCCGCGACCTGGGCAGCCTCTCGCCCACGCGCGAAGAGATCATCGCCTTCGCCAGCCAGTTCGACCCCCAGCCCTTCCACCTGAGCGAAGAGGGCGGCAAGGCTTCGGTATTCGGGGCACTCAGCGCCAGCGGCTGGCACACCTGCGCCATGGCCATGCGGCTGATGGTGACGAACTTCCTGCACGAGTCGTCCAGCCTGGGCTCGCCCGGCCTGGAGAGCCTGAAGTGGACCAAGCCGGTCTACCCCGGCGATGTGCTGCGCCTGCAATCGACCATCACCGAAAAGCGGCCCATGAGCAAGCGCCCCGACGTCGGCCTGGTGCGCACGCTCTGGGAGATGTTCAACCAGCATGGCGACAAGGTGCTGCACATGGACGGCTACGGCATGTTCCGCCGGCGGACCGTGGCCCCGCCAGCCGACGTTGCGCCGCGCGCATGAACTTCCGCTGTTCCCGCGCACGCGGGGGCCCTGCGACCGCACAATAGCGGCATGGACTTCAAGCCACTGATCACCCTGCTGGCCATCGTCAACCCGCTGGCGATCGTGCCTTTTTTCATTCATTACACGCAGGGTTTCAGTGCCGCGCAGCGGCGGCGCACGATCCTGATTTCCTCGTTCAGCGCGTTTGCGGTGATCGCCACCTGCGCGCTCGTCGGTCTGCAGGTGCTGGCGTTCTTCGGCATTTCCCTGGCCAGCTTCCAGGTCGGGGGCGGCATGCTGCTGCTGACTTCCGCGCTGTCCATGCTGAACGCGCAGCCGGCCGAGGCCAAGACCACCCAGCGCGAGGTGGAGGACGCGGCGGCACGCGACTCCATCGCCGTGGTGCCGCTGACCATTCCGCTGCTGACCGGGCCCGCCACCATGTCCACGGTGGTGATCCACGCCGACCAGGCCAAGACGCTGCTGCAGCACGCGGCGCTGGTGGGTTATGGCGTGGTGGTCGCCCTGGCCACCGCGCTGTGTTTTGCGCTGGCGCGCCCGATCTCGCGCGCGCTGGGTCAGACGGGCATCAACGTCATGACACGGCTGATGGGGCTGATCCTGGCGGCCCTGGCGGTGGAAGTGATGGCCGACGGCCTGGTCAAGCTGTTCCCGGCGCTGAGCTGAAGCGCCGCACGGCCCCCTCCGTCAACTTTGGGCTTGGCCGGTCAGGGCCGACGGGCCGCTGTTTTCCGCCGCGTGGCGGGTCAGCACGTCGCAGGTCAAGCGGATGTGGGCCTCCAGCGCCAGCGCGGCACGCGCCTCCTGGCGCGCCAGCGCAGCCTTGTAGATCGCCTCGTGCTCGGCATGCACGTCGCGCTCGAAGAAACGGGCTGCGCCCATGCGGATCGCCACCTGGCGGTAGCGCTCGCCGTGCCGGTAAAGCACGCCCAACAGGTGGTGGGTCCACTCGGAATCGTGGGCCGAGATCAGCACCTCGTGAAAGCGCTTGTTGAACCCTTCCCACAGCACCGGGTCCATGTCGCGGCCGGCGCGTTCGGCGTGACTGAGGGCATCGAATGCGGCCGCCAGGCGCTGCTCCCAGGCCGCGTCACCGCGTCGGATGCTCTGGCGCAAGGCCTCGGTTTCGAGCATCACGCGCGTGTCGGTGAGATCGCGCAGATCGTTGAGCGAAATCGGGCTGACGCGGTAGCCGCGCTGTCCTTCGGCCGTCACCAGCGCGTCCGACAGCAGCAGGGCCAGTGCCTCGCGCAAGGTGCCGGCGCCCACCCCGTAGACGTCCTTGAGGTGCTCGACCCGCAGCCGCTCGCCCGGGCGCAGGTGCCCCCGGATGATGTCCTGGCGCAGGGCCCGGTAAGCCCGTTCGACCAGCGTGCGGGGTGCCTCGGCATCGGGGCCCGGGGCGGCATGTTCGGCCAAGGCGACGACAGCGCTCATGCATCCTCCTGCAGGGGGTGGCGCTTGAGCCGGTAGGCCAGTTGGGCGCGGGTGATGCCGAGCAGCCGCGCCGCGCCCGACAGATTGCCCCCGCTGCGCTCGACCGCGAGGTTCAGCACCATCGTTTCCAGTTCACCGATCGGTGTACCGCTCTCCAGAATGCGTGCGCACAGGGCTTGCTCTTCGTCCGTGCTGCGCCGCGCCAGACGACCGCGCGGGTCGAGCCCGTCGTGCGAGGGCGCGGGCTGGTTCGGAAACAGGTGCTCGACTTCGACGAAGCCGCCCTGTGGCGCCAGGATCACGCCGCGCTCGATCAGGTTCTCCAGTTCGCGCACGTTGCCCGGCCAGTCGTGGTGCAGCAGAGCCTGCAGTGCGCGGTCACCGAACCCGGCCACGCGTTTGTGGTGCAGCGCCGTGAAGCGCGACAGCAGGTGGCGCGCCAGGGCCTCGATGTCCCCCGCGCGTTCGCGCAGCGGCGGGATGCAGATCGGGTAGACGTTCAGGCGGTACAGCAGGTCACGCCGGAACAGCCCCCGCTCCACGGCCCCCTGCAGATCGACGTTGGTGGCGGCCACCAGCCGCACATTGACCCGGCGGCCCGTTTCGCCGCCCAGGCGCTCGATCTCACCGTCCTGCAGCACGCGCAGCAGCTTGGCCTGCGCGGGCAGCGGCAGGTCACCCACTTCGTCGAGGAACAGGGTGCCGCCATCGGCCCGCTCGAAGCGCCCGGCACGGGCGTTGTGCGCACCGGTGAAGGCGCCCTTCTCGACACCGAACAGCTCGGCCTCGATCAGCTCGGCGGGCAAAGCGGCACAGTTCACCGCCACGAACGGCCCGGACGCGCGCTCCGAATGCGCGTGCAGCGCGCGCGCAAAACGCTCCTTGCCCACCCCGGTCTCGCCGGTCAGCAGCACCGTGACCTGGGTGCCTGCCGCGCGCTGCATCAGGTCGTGCGCGCCGCGAAACGCCGCCGACTGCCCGATCAGCATGCCGCCCGACTCGCTGGGTACCAGCGAGGTCTTCAGCGCCTCCACCTGCTGGCTCAGCGCGTCGATGGTGTCGAGCAGCGAGTCGTCCTCGAAGTAATGGCGGTGCGCCTCGCCATCGGGCCAGGCGTCGATGGGCTTGCCCTCGATCAGGCAGTGGTCGTCGCCACAGGCTGCGCAGCGGATTTCCTTGAACAGGATCAGCCGGCCCATGAACGCACTGGTGTAGCCGCTGGCGTAACCGAGCAGGGTCCAGCAGGCCGGCTCGTCGACGACGCCGTAGGTCATACGGTGGGCGTGGGCCTCCCAGGAGTCGTCCCAGCGGAACTGGCCCTCGAATTCGCCCGCTTCGATGTCGGCCTTGAGGTTCACCGGCGTCACGCGCGCCGCGCCTTCGAGCATGTGCAATTGCGGCCCGACCATGAACATGTCTTCCAGTCCCTGGCTGCCGCGAATCTGGCGCGCAAAGCCCGCGTCGTGCAGTCCGCAGGCATAGCCCATGCGCGTCAGCAGCCGCCGCGCATGCTCTTTGCCGACCGAGCGGATCAGGTCCTGGCGCAGCGCCGACAAGGCCGCCGTGTGCAGCAGCAGCATGCGCCGCTCACCCAGCCAGATGGCGCCGCTGTCGGCTTCGAAATGCAACAGGCGGCGCAGGTCGCTGTCGCTGGGATAGGTCAGGGCATCGTTCAAGCGTGTTGTCTCCGGAAGCCCCCGGGGCATGCCGGGGTGGCAGGGGGCTGACGCCCCTCTAATCTCGATATTTTCAGGACAAGCCCCTCGCCACGCAAGCATGGCCCGCGGGCACACCGCAGCCCACTTCATCAAATGATCAAAGCCGGCCCGGGAGCGTTTGATCATTTGAAGACGCTGCATTGCAGCAATGTGGATATCTCTGCGCCGGGCGCCCGCGAAACCGCCCGAATGGGCCGCAAACCTTCAGGGTATTCCCTCGAATATCGAGATTTTTGGGGTGTCTGTGGCCCCACTGGCACACCGCGTGCAAACACCCCGGCCCAACCGGATCTGCCGCCATGCCCACAGACACCCTCACCCCCACCCTGCCCGCCGTCGACACCTCGCTGCGCTTCGTGCGTGTGCTCGAACGCCTGCCCGGTGGCCTGGTGAGTTTCGAGTTCGCCATCGGCTGGCCCGAGCTGGCGGTGGAACTGCTGCTGCCCACCGCGGCCTTCGACACCTTCTGCCAGGCCCACCAGGTCCAGCGGCTCGACGAGGCCTGAGCGCCCTTTTCCCCCACACAACCACACGGAGACACACAACGATGAACATCGACCTGCAGGCGCGCGAGATCACTCCCCTGCGCAACACCTATGCGCACGTGGCGCAGTACATCGGCGGCGACAAGGTGGCCTCGCGCTACCAGGAAGCCACGCTGGGCGCACAGACCATGGCCAACTTCCACTACCGGCCCACCTGGGATCCGCAGCACGAGCTGTTCGACGCCTCGCGCAGCGCCATCCGGCTGGCCGACTGGTACGTGCTCAAGGACCCGCGCCAGTTCTACTACGCCACCTGGACCATGACCCGCGCGCGCCAGCAGGACGCCATGGAATCCAACTTCGCCTTTGTGGAAAGCAAAGGCATGGCCTCGCTGATGAGCGATGCGCTGCGCGAAAAGGTGCTGCGCGTGCTGCTGCCGCTGCGCCACGCGGCCTGGGGCGCGAACATGAACAACGCATCCATCTGCGCCTACGGCTACGGCACCGCCTTCACCGCACCGGCCATGTTCCACGCCATGGACAACCTGGGCGTGGCCCAGTACCTCACCCGCCTGGGCCTCACCCTGGCCGAACCCGACGCGCTGGATGAAGCCAAGCAGGCCTGGCTCGACGCCCCCACCTGGCAGGTGCTGCGCCGCTGCGTGGAAGACAGCTTCATCGTGCAGGACCCGTTCGAGCTGTTCGTGGCGCAAAACCTGGCGCTCGACGGCCAGCTCTACCCGCTGATCTACGGCAGCTTCGTGGACGACGAGGTGGCCCTGCAAGGCGGCACCGCCGTGGCGATGCTCACCGCCTTCATGCCCGAGTGGCACGACGAGACCGCGCGCTGGATCGACGCCGTGATCAAGACCGCCGCCGCCGAGTCGGACGACAACCGCCGCCACCTCTCGCAGTGGGTGCGGGCCTGGGGCGAACGTGCGCAGGCCGCGCTGGAACCCGTGGCGCAGCTGGCCCTGGGCGAGCGCGGCCAGGCCGCGCTGGAAGAAGCCCGCCAGGCCATGAACGCCCGCGCCACCAAGGCCGGGCTGGACCTCAACGCCTGACCCGAAACGACGACCACCCCGAGGAACCCCCGCCATGTCCAACGTATTCATCGCCTTCCAGGCCAACGAGGAAGCGCGACCCGTGGTCGAAGCCATCGTGGCCGACAACCCCGACGCGCAGATCGTGCACTCGCCCGGCCTGATCAAGATCGACGCCCCCGGCCAGCTCACCATCCGCCGCGAAACCATCGAAGCGCAAACCGGCCGCCCCTACGACCTGCAGCAGCTGCACGTCAACCTCGTGACCCTCTCGGGCCACATCGACGAAGACGACGACCAGCTCACGCTCAGCTGGAGGCATTGAGAGATCACCCCCCTGCGCCGCTGCGCGGCTTCCCCCTCTCTGGCGCCTTCGGCTGGGAGGGGGGACGCTCCCTGTGGCCCGGCGAAGCCGGTTCCACGGGAGCCCTGGCCCGAAGCCGTGCACACCGTGTTGGCACTTTGAAACGATTAGGAGACACCGATATGGACACCCGCGTCACCAAGAAAAAACTCGGCCTGAAAGAGCGCTACGCCGCCATGACCCGCGGCCTGGGCTGGGAGACCACCTACCAGCCGATGGACAAGGTCTTCCCGTACGACAAGTACGAAGGCATCAAGATCCACGACTGGGACCAGTGGCAGGACCCCTTCCGCCTGACCATGGACGCCTACTGGAAGTACCAGGGCGAGAAGGAGAAGAAGCTCTACGCGGTGATCGAGGCGTTCGCGCAGAACAACGGCCAGCTCGGCGTGAGCGACGCGCGCTACATCAACGCGCTCAAGCTCTTCATCCAGGGTGTGACGCCGCTGGAGTACTACGCGCACCGCGGCTTCGCGCACGTGGGCCGTCAGTTCACCGGTGAAGGCGCGCGGGTCGCCGCGCAGATGCAGAGCATCGACGAGCTGCGCCACTACCAGACCGAAACGCACGCCATCAGCCACTACAACAAGTACTTCAACGGCATGCACCACGCGAACCACTGGTTCGACCGCGTGTGGTACCTCTCGGTGCCGAAGTCGTTCTTTGAAGACGCCATCACCGGCGGTCCGTTCGAGTTCCTGGTGGCGGTGAGCTTCTCGTTCGAATACGTACTGACCAACCTGCTGTTCGTGCCCTTCATGTCGGGCGCGGCGCACAACGGCGACATGTCCACCGTCACCTTCGGCTTCTCGGCGCAGAGCGACGAGTCGCGCCACATGACGCTGGGCATCGAGTGCATCAAGTTCCTGCTGGAACAGGACCCGGGCAACGTGGCGATCGTGCAGAAGTGGATCGACAAGTGGTTCTGGCGCGGCTACCGCCTGCTCACCCTCGTGGCCATGATGCAGGACTACATGCTGCCCAAGCGCGTGATGAGCTGGAAGGAAGCCTGGGAGATGTACGCCGAGCAGAACGGTGGCGCGCTGTTCAAGGACCTGGCGCGCTACGGCATCCGCGAGCCCGCCGGCTGGAAGCAGGCCTGCGAAGGCAAGGACCACATCAGCCACCAGGCCTGGAACACCTTCTACAACTACAACGCCGCCGCACCCTTCCACACCTGGGTACCCAGCGCCGAAGAGATGGACTGGCTCTCCGAGAAATACCCCGAGAGCTTCGACAAGTACTACCGCCCGCGCCTGGAATTCCTGCGCGAGCAGCAGCAGGCCGGCAACCGCTTCTACAACAAGACGCTGCCGATGCTGTGCACCACCTGCCAGATCCCGATGCTGTTCACCGAAGAAGGTGACCCTTCCAAGATCTGCTACCGCGAGAGCGACTACTTCGGCAACAAGTACCACTTCTGCTCCGACCACTGCAAGCACATCTTCGACGACGAACCCGAGAAGTACGTGCAGAGCTGGCTGCCGGTGCACCAGATCTACCAAGGCCATTGCTTCAAGCCCGGCACCGACCCCACGAAGGAAGGGTTCGACCCCCTGCTGGCGGTGCTCGATTACTACGAGATGGACGTGGGCCGGGACAACTTCGATTTCGAAGGATCGGAAGACCAGAAGAACTTTGCCGCCTGGAAAGGAGCCGCGAAATGAGCGTTGTTGCCCTCACCGACTACGACTTCCCGATGAAGGACGTGCGCGAGAACTTCCCCGCGCCCCTGCTCTACATCGGCTGGGAAGACCACCTGCTGTTTTGCGCGCCCTTTTGCCTGCCGCTGCCGCCCGACACGCCCTTTGGCGCGCTGGCCACGGCCGTGCTGCCGGGCATCTACGGCTACCACCCCGACTTCGCCCAGATCGACTGGAGCAAGGCCGAGTGGAGCAAATCCGGCCAGCCGTGGCAGCCCGATCCGGCCAAGTCGCTGGCCGAGAACGGTCTGCAGCACAAGGACGTGATCCGCTTTCGCACGCCGGGCCTGACCGGCATCCAAGGCAGTTTCAGCTGATCGTTCCATGAGCTACCAACTGACCATCGAGCCGCTGGGCGCGACCATCGAGGTCGAAGAAGGCCAGACGGTGCTGGACGCGGCGCTGCGCCAGGGCATCTACCTGCCGCACGCCTGCGGCCACGGCCTGTGCGGCTCGTGCAAGGTGCAGGTGTGCGAGGGCGAGGTGGACCACGGCGCGGCCAACCCGTTTGCGCTGATGGAGGTGGAGCGCGAAGAAGGCAAGACGCTGGCCTGCTGCTGCACACTGAGCTGCGACACCACCATCGAAGCCGACATCGAAGACGAGCCCGATGCCGAGGTGATCCCGGTGCGCGACTTCGCCGCCACCATCGAACGCATCGAGGACCTCACGCCCACCATCAAGGCCTTTCATCTGAAGCTGGACAAGGTGATCCACTTCCAGGCGGGCCAGTACGTGCAGCTGGAGATCCCGGGCCTGGGCGAAAGCCGCGCCTTTTCCATCGCCAACACACCGGTCGACGTGGCCGCCACGCAGTGCATCGAACTCAACGTGCGCCGCGTGCCCGGCGGCCAGGGCACCACCTGGCTGCACGAGCAGGCACAGGTGGGCGATCGCGTGCGCCTGGCCGGGCCTTATGGGCGCTTCTTCGTGCGCAAATCGTCGAGCCTGCCCATGGTCTTCATGGCCGGCGGCTCGGGATTGTCGAGCCCGCGCTCGATGATCGGCGAGCTGCTGGCCGCTGGCTGCACCACGCCCATCACGCTGATCTACGGCCAGCGCACGCAGGCCGAGCTGTACTACGACGCGGAATTTCGCGCGCTCGCCGAGCAGCACCCGAACTTCCACTACGTGCCGGCGCTGTCGGAGCCCGCGGGCGATGCCGACTGGTCCGGTGCGCGCGGCTTCGTGCACGAAGCGGCCAAGGCGCATTTCAACGGCAACTTCGCCGGCCAGAAAGCCTACCTGTGCGGGCCGCCGGCCATGATCGAAGCCTGCATCGCCACCCTGATGCAGGGGCGCCTGTTCGAGCGCGACATCTACACCGAGAAATTCCTCTCGGCCGCCGATGCGCAGAACGCGCGCAGCCCGCTGTTCAAACGGGTCTGACCCCCTGTCTGGCCAAACGGGCATGCTCGTGCACCACCTCCAGAAACATGCGCAGCACCGGCGACGGGTCCGCCCGCCGGTAGAGGCAGCTGAGCTCCAGGTCCCGGAGGCTGCGGCTTCTGAACGGCACGAACACCACGCCCGGCAGGCGCAGGCTGCTGGCCGATCGCGTGGTGATGGTCAGACCGAAACCGCTGGCCACCAGGGCCACCGCCGTCACCACGTCTTCCACCTCCTGTTCCACCGCCAGCGCGGCCCCTTCCTGCCGGAAGGCCTCGGCCACTTCCTGCGCCAGGCCGTGCAGCGGCACGTTGGGGTAGAGGATCATGGGCTCGCCATCGAGGTCGGCCACACCGATGACCTTGCGGCCGGCCAGCCGGTGCGACGCCAGCATGGCCACCACCAGGGGCTCGCGCAGCACGGTCTCGACCGCCAGGTCGGGCTCCGGGGGCACCAGCCGGTTGAAGCCGACACTGATGCGGCGCTCGCGCAGCGCCTGCAACTGCTCGGCCTTGGTCAGGTTGTGCAGCACGATGCGCACCTGCGGCCGCTGCTGGTGAAAGTGCGCCAGCAGGCGCGGGATCACATCGAGCACGCCGGACCCGAACAGCCCCACATCGAGCTGGCCGGTGAGCCCCTGTGCGGCGCGGCGCGTGCGTTCGGTGGCGCGCTGGGCCATGCGCAACAGGTTGGGCACCTCGTCCAGCAGGGTCTGGCCGGCCTCGGTCAGCTCCACCCCTGCGGGCGTGCGCAGAAACAGCGGCGCCCCCATTTCTTCTTCCAGCGCCTTGATCTGGCGCGACAGCGGCGGCTGCGCCATGTGCAGCCGCTCGGCCGCCCGCGTGAAGTTGCGCTCTTCCGCCACCGCCAGAAACTGGCGCATGTCTTTCAGGTCCATGGGGTCTCGCTCTCCGGCTTGCAATACCCAATCAGTATAGACATGGCGATATTTGGTATTGGACGGTATGAAACAACTTCCCTATCTTCGACAGCGGTGACTGCTGCGAATACCCAGAACTGAACGAGACATGTCCCTTTTCGACTCCCGCCCCAAGTTCGCCGTGCACGTCGCCCAGACGGACGAGACCTATCCCTGTGCCGGCAACGAAAGCCTGCTGACGGGCATGGTCCGGCTCGGCCGCAAGGGCATTCCGGTGGGCTGCGTCAACGGCGGCTGCGGGGTCTGCAAGGTGCGCATCCTCGGCGGCGAGATCAAAGCCCTGGGCCCGATCAGCCGGGCCCACGTGACGATGGACGAAGAAGACCGGGGCTACACCCTGGCCTGCCGGGTGGCCCCCCAGACCCCCGTGCAACTCGAAGTGGCGGGCAAATTGAACAAGCCGTTTTCAAAAGGGCGGGCGGAATCTGCGACCGCCGCCCCTTCCTCTCAACAGCAGTAACCAACCCCAAGGAGACACAACATGGGTGTAATGCGCATCGGGCACGCCAGCCTGAAAGTGATGGACATCGACGCGGCCGTCCGGCACTACGAGAACGTGCTGGGCATGAAGACCACCATGAAGGACAAGGCGGGCAACGTCTACCTCAAGTGCTGGGACGAATGGGACAAGTACTCGGTCATCCTGACCCCGTCGGACCAGGCCGGCATGAACCACCTGGCCTACAAGGTCGAAAAGGAAGCCGACCTTGAAGCGCTGCAGCAGAAGATCGAGGCCTGGGGCGTGAAGACCACCATGCTCGACGAAGGCACCCTGCCCTCGACCGGCCGCATGCTGCAGTTCAAGCTGCCCAGCGGGCACGAAATGCGCCTGTATGCCAGCAAGGAGTTTGTCGGCACCGACGTGGGCAGCACCAATCCCGACCCCTGGCCCGACGGCCTCAAGGGCGCGGGCGCCCACTGGCTGGACCACTGCCTGCTGATGTGCGAGATGAATCCCGAGGCCGGCATCAACACCGTGGCCGACAACACCCGCTTCATGACCGAGGCGCTGGACTTCTTCCTGACCGAGCAGGTGCTGGTCGGACCCGAAGGCAACATGCAGGCGGCGACCTGGATGGCCCGCACCACCACGCCGCACGACATCGCCTTCGTCGGTGGGCCGCGCAGCGGCCTGCACCACATCGCCTTCTTCCTGGACTCGTGGCACGACGTTCTCAAGGCCGCCGACGTGATGGCCAAGACCAAGACGCGCATCGACGTGGCCCCCACCCGCCACGGCATCACGCGCGGCGAAACCATCTACTTCTTCGATCCCAGCGGCAACCGCAACGAGACCTTCGCCGGCCTGGGCTATCTGGCCCAGCGCGACCGGCCGGTGACGACCTGGACCGAAGACCAGCTGGGCAGCGGGATCTTCTATCACACGGGCGATCTGGTGCCGTCTTTCACCGAGGTGTACACGTGATCACCCCCCTGCGCCGCTGACGCGGCGCCCCCCTCTCTGGCGCGCCCTCAGGGCGCTGGGAGGTGGGACGGCACCTGTGGCCTGGCGGAGCCAGTTCCACGGTGCCCCCGGTTGAAAACCCTTCGCGCCCACAACGCGCTTGTTCTTCATTCATGAAACCTGCTCTTTCTGTTCCTTCTTCCGTGATCACCACCTCGGCCGCTTCGCTGGCCTGTCAGGCGGCGGTGGCGCACGCGGGGGCATTGGGCATTCGCATCAATGTGGCCGTGACCGATGCCTCGGGCACGCTGGCCGCTTTTCTGCGCATGCCCAATGCCTTCCTGCATTCGATCGACATCGCGATCGACAAGGCCTACACCGCCGCGAGCTTCGGCTTTCCCACCTCGCAATGGGGCGGCGTCATCGGTGACGACGAGCTGCTGCGCATCGGCCTGAACCAGCGCCAGCGCCTGGTGCTGTTCGGCGGCGGCCTGCCGGTCGTGACCGACGGCCAGCGCATTGGCGGTATCGGTGTTTCCGGCGGCTCGGCAGAGCAGGACGAAGCCTGCGCCCGCGCCGGCCTGCAGGCCCTGGGGCTCGATTGATTTTTCATTTCATCCACACACCATGAAACAGTTCCTGAACTTCATCAACGGCGATTTCGTCGCCACCGCCAAGACCTTCGAAAACCGCAACCCGGCCACCAACGAGGTCGTGGGTCTGGTGCACGAAGCCGGTCAGGCCGAGGTCGACGCCGCCGTGGCCGCCGGCCGGGCCGCGCTCAAGGGCGAGTGGGGCACGATGAGCGTGGTCAGGCGCGCCGAACTGCTGCACGCCGTGGCCGACGAGATCAACCGCCGCTTCGACGACTTCCTCGCCGCCGAGCTGGCCGACACCGGCAAGCCGCGTTCACTGGCCTCGCACATCGACATCCCGCGCGGCGCGGCCAACTTCAAGGTCTTTGCCGACATCGTCAAGAACGTACCGACCGAGAGCTTCCAGATGACCACGCCCGACGGTGGCACGGCCATCAGCTACGGCGTGCGCACGCCCCTGGGTGTGGTCGGCGTGATCTGCCCCTGGAACCTGCCGCTGCTGCTGATGACCTGGAAGGTCGGCCCGGCCCTGGCCTGCGGCAACACCGTGATCGTCAAGCCCTCGGAAGAAACCCCCGCCACCGCGACCCTGCTGGGCGAGGTGATGAACGCGGTCGGCGTGCCCAAGGGCGTGTACCAGGTGCTGCACGGCTTCGGCCCCGGCTCGGCCGGCGAGTTCATCACCAAGCACCCCGGCGTCAACGGCATCACCTTCACCGGCGAAACCCGCACGGGTGAAGCCATCATGGCCGCCGCCGCCAAGGGTGTACGCCCGGTGTCGTTCGAACTCGGCGGCAAGAACGCCGGCATCGTGTTCGCCGACGCCGACTTCGACAAGGCCATCGCCGGCATCACCCGCAGCGCCTTCGAGAACTGCGGCCAGGTCTGCCTGGGCACCGAGCGCGTGTACGTGCAGCGCCCGATCTTCGACAAGTTCGTCGCGGCCCTGAAAGCCAAGGCCGAAGGCCTGAAGATCGGCGGCCCCGACATGCCCGGCGTGGGCATCGGCCCGCTGATCTCGGCGGAGCACAAGCAGAAGGTCATGGGCTACTACGCCAAGGCCAAGGCCGAGGGTGCGACCGTGATCACCGGCGGCGGCGAACCGGCCATGACGGGTGAGTACGCCAACGGCCACTTCGTGCAACCGACCATCTGGACCGGCCTGCCCGAAAGCGCCAGCGTGATCCGCGAAGAAATCTTCGGCCCCTGCTGCCACATCGCGCCCTTCGACACCGAAGAGGAAGCAATTGCCCTGGCCAACGCCACCGACTACGGCCTGGCCACCACCGTCTGGACGCAGGACCTGGGCAAGGCCCACCGCATGGCCGCGGCCATCGAGGTCGGCCTGTGCTGGATCAACAGCTGGTTCCTGCGCGACCTGCGCACCGCCTTCGGCGGCAGCAAGGCCTCGGGCATCGGCCGCGAAGGCGGCGTGCACTCGCTGGAGTTCTACACGGAACTCCGCAACGTGATGGTGAAACTGTGATCTCCCCCCTGCGCCGCTGCGCGGCTTTCCCCCTCTGTGGCGCGTCTTCGACGCTTCGAGGGGGGACGCAGCCTGTGGCCCGGCAAAGCCGGTTCCACGGCTACCCTGGACACAGGCACGCACTCCGGAGACCGGGCCTCTCCGCCTTGCGCCTCGCGTGCCCACAGCGCGGGAATCGGGGTGGCCGGCGCAGTGAAGTAAAGGCGGAGGTTGGCGCAACGCGCCAACCGGGGGACATGAACGGAGCCGGTCACCCCGGTTCCCGCGCCGCCCCGCCAACGAAGACACGCCACAACGGCCCGCAAAAGAGTCCGAAAGAAAGCAGCCATCCATGAACGCCCCTCACAACCCCGAAGTCGCCCGCAGCGTCCGCACGGGCGCGTTCAACACCAACGTGCACGACCTCGGCAGCTCCAAGCCAGGACAGCCTCCGGTGCTGTTCATCCACGGCTCCGGTCCGGGTGTGAGCGCCTGGGCCAACTGGCGTCTCGCGATGCCCGTCATCGCCCAGGAACGCCGCGTGATCGCGCCCGACATGGTGGGATTCGGCTACACCGACCGACCGGCCGGCATCGCCTACAACATGGACACCTGGGTTCAGCAGGCGCTGGACCTGATGGACGCGCTGGGCGTGGCGCAAGCCGACGTGGTCGGCAACAGCTTCGGTGGCGCGCTCTCGCTGGCGCTGGCCATCCGCGCGCCGCAGCGCGTGCGGCGCCTGGTGCTCATGGGTTCGGTCGGTGTGCCGTTCCCGATCACACCGGGGCTTGATGCGGTCTGGGGCTACGAGCCCTCGCTGGCCACCATGAAGCAGTTGCTGGACATCTTCGCGCACAGCCGCGCGCTGGTGACCGACGAGCTGGCCGAGTTGCGCTACCAGGCCAGCATCCGCCCCGGGTTCCAGGAGTCGTTTTCGGCCATGTTCCCGGCCCCGCGCCAGCGCTGGGTCGACGCCATGGCCAGCCCCGAAGCCGCCATCCGCGCGCTGCCGCACGAGACCCTGATCGTGCACGGTCGCGAGGACCAGGTGATCCCGCTGCAGAACTCGCTGACCCTGAGCCAGTGGATCCCCCACAGCCAGTTGCACGTGTTCGGCCACTGCGGCCACTGGACGCAGATCGAACACGCCGCGCGCTTCGCGCAACTGGTCGCCAACTTCCTGCAAGAAGCCGACAACACCCCTACCCAAGCCTGACACCATGATCTCCATCGAAACCCTGGGCGACGAGCTCTACACCGCATTGCGCGACCGGCAGGTCGTCGAACCGCTGTCCAACCGCTTCCCCGACATCAGCATCGAGCAGGCCTACCGCATCCAGGAACGCATGCTGCAGCGCCGCCTGCAGGACGGCGAGCGCATCGTCGGCAAGAAGATCGGCGTGACCTCGGCCGCCGTGATGAACATGCTCGGCGTGCACCAGCCCGACTTCGGCTACCTGACCGACGCGATGATCGTCAACCAGGGCGAGGCGATCGACATCTCGACCCTGATCCAGCCCAAGGCCGAGGGCGAGATCGCCTTCCTGCTCAAGCGCGACCTCATGGGCCCCGGCGTGGGCGTGGCCGACGTGCTGGCCGCCACCGAATGCGTGATGCCCTGCTTCGAGATCGTCGACTCGCGCATCCGCGACTGGAAGATCAAGATCACCGACACCGTGGCCGACAACGCCTCCTGCGGCGTGTTCGTGCTCGGCGACCGCGCGGTCAGCCCGCTGGCGCTGGACCTGCAGACCTGCGGCATGGTGCTGGAGAAAAACGGCGAGGTGATCGCCACCGGCGCGGGCGCTGCCGCACTGGGCTCGCCATTGAACGCCGTGGCCTGGCTGGCCAACACCATGGGCAGCCTGGGCATTCCGCTCAAGGCCGGCGAGGTCGTGCTCTCGGGCGCGCTGGCCGCCATGTTCCCGGCCGCCAAGGGCGACTGCTTCCGCGTGACCATCGGCGGGCTGGGCGAGTGCTCGGTGCGCTTCCACTGAACCCATTCCGCACGCACCATGAAACTCGACAAAGCCACCATCGACGCCCTGGCCGAGCACCTGGAGAACTGCCAGCTTCAGGCCCGCGACACCGCCAAGATCACCGACGACCACCCGGCGATGGATTGGGAAGACGCCTACGCGATCCAGGCCGCCCTCCTCGCGCGCAAACAATCGCGCGGCCTCAGGCTCGCGGGCCTCAAGGCCGGCCTGACCTCGTTCGCCAAGATGAAGCAGATGGGTGTGAGCTCGCCCGTGTTCGGCTGGATGACCGAAGACTACGCGGTGCCGCACGGCGGTGAGGTGAAAACCAGCGAACTCATCCACCCCAAGGTGGAGCCCGAGATCGCCTTCGTGCTCAAGAAGCCGCTCAGCGGCCCGGGCTGCCACATCGGCACCGTGCTGGCCGCGACCGACTTCGTGCTGCCCGGCATCGAGGTGATTGACAGCCGCTACCGCGACTTCAAGTTCGATCTCAAGAGCGTGATCGCCGACAACACCTCGGCTTCGCGCTTCGTGGTCGGCGGCCAGCCCATGAAGGTGGATGGCCAGGACCTGCGCACCGTCGGCATCGTGATGGAGAAGAACGGCCAGCCCGTGGCCTTCGGCGCCGGCGCCGCCGTGCTCGGCCATCCGGCCACCGCGATCGCCATGCTGGCCAACCACCTGGGCGCGCGCGGCGAAGAAATTCCCGCCGGCACGCTGATCCTGTCCGGCGGCATCACCGAGGCGGTGTCTGTCGCTGCGGGCGACTCTGTGACCCTGAAGGTGCAGGGCATGGGCAGCACCGGACTGCGCTTCATCTGAACCCCGAGGAGAACCGCCATGCCATTTGCCCAGATTTACATGATCGAAGGCCGCACCGAAGACATGAAGCGCGCCGTGATCGAGAAGGTCAGCGCCGCGCTGGTCGAAGCCACCAACGCGCCCAAGGAAACGGTGCGCGTCTGGATCACCGAAGTGCCCAACACCAACTGGGGCATCGCCGGCGTCACCGCCAAAGACCTGGGGCGATAAAGAAACACCCCGCGCGCCGCTTCGCGTCACCCCCCTTGAAAGGGGTGCGGCACCAGAGGCCCGGCAAAGCCGGTTCCTCGGTGCCCCTGGACAACGTCCCTCTCCATACAGGTAGCCATCAAATGACTCAGCGAAAGATCAAATGCGCCCTCATCGGGCCCGGCAACATCGGCACCGACCTGCTGGCCAAGCTGCAACGCAGCCCGGTGCTCGAACCGGTGTGGATGGTCGGTATCGACCCGAATTCCGACGGCCTCAAGCGCGCCCGCGAGATGGGCATCAAGACCACTGCCGAGGGCGTGGACGGCCTGATCCCGCACATGAAGGCCGACGGTGTGCAGATCGTTTTCGACGCCACCAGCGCCTACGTGCACGCCGAGAACTCGCGCAAGGTCAATGAACAGGGCGCGATGATGATCGACCTCACGCCCGCAGCCATCGGCCCCTACTGCGTGCCGCCCGTGAACCTCAAGCAGCACGTCGGCCAGCGCGAGATGAACGTGAACATGGTCACCTGCGGCGGCCAGGCCACGATTCCGATGGTGTATGCCGTGTCGCGGGTTCAGCCCGTGGCCTATGGCGAAATCGTCGCCACGGTGTCGTCCAAATCGGTCGGCCCCGGCACGCGCAAGAACATCGACGAATTCACCCGCACCACGGCCGGTGCGGTCGAGAAGGTGGGCGGCGCGAAGCAGGGCAAGGCCATCATCGTGATCAACCCGGCCGAGCCGCCGCTGATCATGCGCGACACGGTGCACTGCCTGGTCGAAGGCACGCCCGACGAGGCCGCGATCACGAAATCGGTGCACGACATGATCAAGGAAGTGCAGAAGTACGTGCCGGGCTACCAGCTGGTCAACGGCCCCGTCTTCGACGGCCAGCGCGTCTCGATCTTCCTGGAGGTCGAAGGCCTGGGCGACTACCTGCCCAAGTACGCCGGCAACCTGGACATCATGACCGCCGCCGCCGCGCGCACCGCCGAGATGTTTGCCGAAGAAATCCTGGCCGGCAAGCTCACGCTCGAAGCCGTGGCCGCCTGAAGGAGAAACCCACCATGAGCCCCAAAAAGATCACCCTGCACGACATGACCTTGCGCGACGGGATGCACCCCAAGCGCCACCTGATGACGCTCGACCAGATGAAGAGCATCGCCTGCGGCCTGGACGCCGCCGGTGTGCCGCTGATCGAGGTCACGCACGGCGACGGTCTGGGCGGCTCCAGCGTCAACTACGGCTTCCCGGCCCACAGCGACGAGGAATACCTCGGCACCGTGATCCCGCTGATGAAGCAGGCCAAGGTCTCGGCCCTGCTGCTGCCCGGCATCGGCACCGTCGACCACCTGAAAATGGCGCACGGCCTGGGCGTGCACACCATCCGCGTGGCCACGCACTGCACCGAGGCCGACGTCAGCGAGCAGCACATCACCTACGCGCGCAAGCTCGACATGGACACCGTCGGCTTCCTGATGATGGCCCACATGAACAGCCCCGAGGGCCTGGTCACACAGGCCAAGCTGATGGAGAGCTACGGCGCCAACTGCATCTACATCACCGACTCGGCCGGCTACATGCTGCCCGGTGACGTGAAGGCCCGCCTGACGGCGGTGCGCGACGCGCTCAAGCCCGAAACCGAGCTGGGCTTCCACGGCCACCACAACCTGGCGATGGGCGTGGCCAACTCGGTCGCTGCCATCGAGTGCGGCGCCAACCGCATCGACGCCGCCGCCGCCGGCCTGGGCGCGGGCGCGGGCAACACGCCGATGGAAGTGCTGGTCGCGGTGCTCGACCGCATGGGCGTGCAGACCGGTGTGGACGTCTGGCAGATCCAGGACGTGGCCGAAGACCTGGTCACGCCGATCATGGACTTCCCGATCCGCATCGACCGCGACGCGCTCACGCTGGGCTACGCCGGCGTGTACGGCAGTTTCCTGCTGTTCGCCAAGCGCGCGGCGGTCAAGTACGGCCTGTCGGCGCGCGACATCCTGGTCGAACTCGGCCGCAAGAAGATGGTCGGTGGCCAGGAAGACATGATCGAAGACACCGCGATCACCATGGCCCGCGCACGCGACGCCCAGACCCAGAAAAAAGCCGCCTGAAAACACCCCAAGAAGAGACAAAACCCATGATCGATCGCCGACAGTTCATCGCCGCCACCGCCGCCACGGGCTTCACCCTCGCGCCCGCCACCGGCTGGTCGCAGGACGCCTACCCCAACCGCCCGGTCAAGCTGGTCGTGCCCTTCCCGCCCGGCGGGCCGACCGACATCATGGGGCGCACCGCGGCCAAGGCCATGGGCGACGTGCTGGTCCAGTCCTTCGTGGTCGAGAACAAGGCCGGCGCGGGCGGCAACATCGGCACCGACGCGGTGGCCAAGGCCGCGCCAGACGGCCACACCATCGGCCTGTCGGCCATCAGCAGCCTGGCCATCGCGCCCCATCTGTACGACAAGCTGCCGTTCCAGGTCGAGAAGGACTTCGCGCCCATTTCGCTCGTCGGCACCACACCCTGCGTGGTCGTCGTGCACCCCAGCGCGCCCTTCACCGACCTCAAGGGCCTGGTCGCCTATGCCAAGGCCAACCCGGGCAAGCTCGGCTACGCGACCTCGGGCATCGGCACCAGCAACCACCTGGCCGCCGAGCTGCTGCAGTCGGTCGCCGGCATCGAGCTCCTGAACGTGCCCTACAAGGGCTCCAGCCAGATCGTGCCTGACCTGCTCTCGGGCACCGTGATCATGAGCATGGAAAGCTCGCTGGCCACCACGTTGCAGCACATCCGCAGCGGCAAGCTCAAGGCCCTGGCCGTCACCTCGCCGGCGCGCGCCAAGGCCCTGCCGGACGTGCCCACGGTGGCCGAGTCCGGCTACCCCGGCTTCGCCGTGGAGACCTGGTTCGGCCTGATCGCCCCCGCCGCCACCCCACCCGCCGTGGTGCAGAAACTGCACGACGCCTGGGCCAAGGGCGCCAAGACTGCCGAGGCCCAGGCCGCGTTCGACAACATCTCGGGCAACCTGCGCGTCACCACGCCGCAGGAGTTCGCCGCCTTCATCAAGGCCGAGAACCAGCGCTGGGGCGAACTGATCCGCAAGCTGAACATCAAGGCGGGTTGATGGCACCCGGAGCCGGCGACCCGCTCCAGAACGCCCCGCACCCAGATCGCCGGGGCGTTGACACATCTGCCGTGGCGCAGGCGGCCGAGCGCATATGGGCCGCTCGCCGGGCCGGGCGCACGCTGGACGCCGAAGCCACCATCGGCTCGCCCGACCTCGCCACCGCCTACGCCATCCAGCGCGCACTGGTCGCCCTGCGTCTGGCCGCCGGCGAACGGGTCATCGGCTGGAAGCTCGGCTACACCTCGGCGGTGATGCGCCGGCAGATGGGCATCGACCGGCCCAACATCGGGCCGCTGACCGACCGCATGCGCCTCGCACCAGGCGACGCGGTGGCCGAGCACCTGGTGCAACCGCGCGTCGAGCCCGAGATCGGCCTGCGTCTGGGCACCGCGCTCGACGCCCGGCAAGGCCCGGTCGACCGCCACACCGTGGCCGCCGCCGTGGAAGGCGCCTACGCCTGCCTCGAAGTCGTGCACTCGACCTGGGCCGGTTACCGCTTCAACCTCGAACAGAACACCGCCGACAACTCATCGGCCGGCCAGGTCTTGATCGGCCCGCGGCTCCCGCTCGCCGACCTGATGGCGCTCGACACGGTGGCGGTTCGGCTGTCCGACGGGTCCACGGCGCTGGGCCAGGGCAAGGGCGCCGACGCCGACGGCCACCCGCTGGACGCGGTGGCACGCCTGGCGCGCGAGCTGGCGGCTTTCGACCAGCGGCTGGAGGCCGGCGATCTCGTGATCACCGGCGGGCTCACGGCCGCATGCCCGCTGGCAACAGGCGGGCGGCTGTCCGCCACGTTTTCGTTTGCGGACGCGTGGTCGGTGCAGGTGTCTGTTGCCCGCCGCTGAGATGGCTGCGCGCGCACAGCGCGTCACCGGGCGGTACGGCTTTCATCAAACAGTTCCGCGATGACCCGGCGCAGCCAGATCACGCTCGGGTCGCGGTGCACGCGCGCATGCCACTGCAGCGTGATGGGCATCTCCGGGCTGGCCACGGGCAGCGGCCGCGCCACCAGTTGCTTGCGCCCGACCTGGATGGCGCTCACCAGGCGGCTCGGCAAGGTCAGCAGCAGGTCGGACTCGCTCAGCACCGAGGTCAGCCCCAGCGCATGTGCCGCCGTGAAGGTGACATCGCGCTGGCGGTTCTGCGTTTTCAGCACCTTGTCCAGCACCTGTTTGAGCGACTGGTAGGTCACGCCGCCGGGCCGGTAGTCCACGTGTTTGGCGTTCAGGTAGGCACTGCGCGTCAGCCGCCGTTGCGACAGCGGGTGGTCCTCCCGCATCAGCACCAGGAACACCTCCTTGAACAGCACCTGCCGGTGAAAGTCGAGGCCGAAGGCGGGCCAGTTGCCGAACACCAGGTCGATGGCGCCACCTTCCATGCCACGGCGTCCGTCCTCGGGGCTGGCGTCCACGGTTTCGAAGCGCACGTTCGGCGCCAACGGCGCCACCCGGGCCAGCAGTTCTGGCATCAACACCATCTGGGCCAGATCACTGGCCATGATACGGAACAGGCGCGTGGACTGCGCCGGATCGAACGCGGTCTCGGTCGCCAATGCGGACTGAATGTCTGCCATGCCCGGCCCGATCAGGTCGATCAGGTCCTGCGCCCGCGCGGTGGCCTGCATGCCGTCAGCACACCGCACAAACAAGGGATCTGCAAAGACCGTGCGCAGCCGGCGCAAGGCGTTGCTGACGCCCGACTGTGTCATGCCCAGCTCGTCCGCCGCACGCGACACATTGCGCGTGGCGTGCACCGCGCACAGCACGCGCAAGAGGTTCAGGTCCACGTCGGTTTTCATCCTCGGTATTTTCAGGGCAAATACCCAGGATCACCCCAGGTGTTAGGTCATCAACCCCTTGCGTCGGTAGATTCACCGGGCCAACAACAGGAGACAAGATGATCAACCTCAGAGACATTCTCTACGTGCGCCTGGGCACGCGCGATCTGGAGGGTGCGCAAAAATTCTGCACCGAGATCGTGGGCCTGCAGGCCGTGGAACGGACCGCCGACCGGCTCTACCTCAAGAGCAGCGCCAGCCACCACGCGGTCTGCTACTTCCAGGGCGAACCGGGCGACCACACCGTGGCCTTCGACATCAAGGACTGGAGCCAGCTCGGTGCCGCGCTCGCGCAACTGCAGTCGGCCGGCGTGCCCTGCGGGCAAGGCACCGCCGAAGAAGCGGCCGACCGGCATGTGGAGGCCTTCATCTGGTTCAACGACCCCACGGGCAACCGCATCGAAATCGTCGCCCGGCCGCACGACGCGGGCAAGCGCTACTTCCCCTCGCGCGATGCCGGGATCACCGGCCTCGGCCATGTGGGCCTGTGCACCACCGACCCGGCGCGCGACCAGGCGTTCTGGCTGCAGCACTTCAACGCCATGGTCAGCGACTGGATCGGGCCCTGCCCACTGCTGCGCGTCAACCCGCGGCACCACCAGATGGCGCTGTTCGCGTCGCAGCGCAAAGGCATCCAGCACATCAACTTCCAGGTCGCCGAGATCGACGACATCATGAAGTCGTGGTACTTCCTCCAGAGTCAGGACATCCGCATCGTCTTCGGCCCCGGCCGCCACCCCACATCGGGCGGCAACTTCGTCTACTTCGAAGGCCACGACGAGGTGATCTTCGAGTACTCCAACAGCGACCGGCACATCGTCGGCGACCTGGAGAACTACCGCCCCCGCCAGTTTCCGCTGCATCCCACGTCGTTCTGCATGTGGGGCTCCAAGCCCGACATTGCGGAGTTCCGCGACTGATGGCCGCGCCGCAAACCACCGAGCTGACCGTGCGCCGCATGGCGCGCGCGCTGGGCAACAACGGTCTGTCCGGGCCGTTCGGCCACTGCAGCGTGCGGCTCGACACCGACCACTTGCTGGTGTGCGCCGCCCGCCCCATGGCCATGGTCGGCGTGGGTGAAGCCGGCACGGTGGTGCCGGTGAAAGGCGCGCTGCCGGCCGGTGTGTTGGGCGAGGTGCGGTTGCACCAGCAGATCTACCGGCGCCGGCCCGACGTGCAGGCCATCTGCCGCTTCATACCGCCGCAGATCACCGCGCTGGCCGCGCTGGGCCGCGTGCCGCGTGCGCGCCACGGTTTTGGCAGCTACTTCCAGGCCAACGTTCCCCTGTGGCCAGACGCCGCGCTGGTGCGCAACGACACCGCGGCCGAACAGGTGGCCGCTTTGCTCGGGCCGCACCCGGCCCTGGTCCTGAACGTGAACGGCGCCGTCACCGTGGCCGAAACGCCCGAACGCGCCGTGGCCCTGGCCTGGTTTCTGGAAGACGCCGCGCGCGTGGAGCTGGCCGCCCTGTCGAGCGGCCTGGCCGACACCGCGCCCGTGCTGGGCACCGAGGTGGCCGCCCAACGCGCGACCTGGGACGGCCGCATTGCCGAGCGGGTGTGGGAATACCTGCTGCGCAACGACCCCGAGCCCCTTCCCCCCTGATTCCCCTGGTCTCGATTCCCTTTCACAACAAGTTCTGACAACACCGGAGACAACCATGAACCCACGCATCCCCCCAACCTTGCGCCTGCTGGGCGCGCTGGCCACCGCCGCCCTGCTGGGCACGGCCGCACAGGCCGAAGAGATCACCCTCAAGGTCCACCACTTCCTGCCGGCGGGCGCGCCCATCCAGGCCAAGGTGCTGGAGCCCTGGTGCGCCAAGATCGCCAAGGAATCGGGCGACCAGATCAAGTGCAAGATCTTCCCGTCCATGCAACTGGGCGGGACGGCGCCACAGCTGTACGACCAGGTCAAGGACGGCATGGTCGACGTGATCTGGACCATTCCCGGCTACACGCCCGGGCGCTTCCTGGTGACCGAAATCTTTGAACTGCCGTTCATGATGACCACGCCCGAGGCCACCAGCCGCGCGCTGTGGGAGTTCCAGACCCGCTACAACGCGGCCGAATACCGCGAAGTGAAGCCGCTGGCCTTTCACATGAACGGCCCGGGCAACTTCTACACGCGCAGCAAACCCATCCAGAGCCTGGCCGACTTCAAAGGCTTGAAGATGCGCGGTGCCACGCGCCAGACCACCAAGATGCTGGCGGCCCTGGGCGCCACCCCGGTGGGCATGCCCCTGCCCGCCGTGACCGAAGCGCTGTCCAAAGGCGTGATCGACGGTGCGCTGACGCCCTACGAAGTGGTGCAGGCCACCAAGATGCACGAGCTGACCAAGTTCACCACCGAAAGCGACCCCAAGTCCAACGCGGTGTATGCGCAGGTGTTTGTGCTGGCCATGAACAAGGCCCGCTACGAAAGCCTGCCTGCCGACCTGAAGAAGGTGATCGACGCCAACAGCGGCGCGGCGTTTTCCGCCTGGGTCGGCAAGATGATTCACGAAGCCGACGTGCCCGGCCGCAAGCTGGTGCAACAGGCCGGCAACCCGATCTACACGCTCTCGGCCAGCGAACTGCAGACCTGGAAAAAGGCCACCGACCGGCTGGACGACGAACTGGTGACCGAGATCGGCAAGCGCGGGCTGGACGGTGCGGCGCTGCTCAAGTCGGCGAAGGAGCTGATTGAGAAAGCCCAGAACCCGTGAAGATCGGCGGCGGCCGGAAGCAGGCGGTCAGGCTCCGGCTGCTCCGCTACCGCGCTGTCGCAGCGCTTCATACAACCCGGCCGGCCCCAACAGGATGGACTTCAAGCCGGAGCGCACTCGCTCGGAGTCAAGCGCCTGTTTGCTCATCGCGTTGTGGGCGGTGAGCGCGTCCATGATGGCGTTGAGCAGTTCGCTGTCCAGGTCGGGAGAATTGGCGAACTGGCCCTTGGAGTTGTTCATGGCCTGCTGCACCAGCTGGTCCGATTCCAGCAGCTTGCCCTTGAGCACGTTGTTCACGTAGACCAGTTTGTCGTCGTCGGTCAGTTCGCCGTCGAACAGGTCGTTGACCTTCTGAACGATCTCGGACAGCAGCGCCTTCTGCTTGTCCTGCACCTGTCCGCCGCCCGGCTCGGTCAGGGGCTGCAGCTTGTATTCGGCGTCACCCTCCCCCAGCGCCAGCGTGCGCCGGCCCTGGTCCTTGAGCTTGTGGTGCGTCAGCACCACCTTGCTCAGGTCCACCCCCTCGCGCTCGCGGCCGAATTCCAGCAGCGGCAGCAGGTGCTTGAAGAAGATGGCCCGCTTTTCGATGGCCGTGTTGCCGTAGTCGAACAACTGGCTCAGGAAGGCGTAGACCCGCACGAAGGTCCCCAGGTCGCGCTTGAACAGCAGCAGCGCGTCCAGCTCGTCCTTGGCCGCCTTCGCCTCGGGGCCGTCTGCCGCTTTGGCTTCGGCAGCGGCCAGCGCCTGCTGGGCCGCCTTGTAGCGCTTGAGCAGCCGGTCCGCCACCGGTTCGATAGCGGCCAGCAGCATGGCCTGGCTGGCCTTGGGGTTGAGCACCACCAGCGCCACCCGCTCCACCTCGAAGTCGTCGTAGTGGCCGCTGCCGTCCAGCTTGGCGCGCAGTTCGTACACCAGGTGCGGGTCGGTCACACCGGCCAGTGCGGCCGTCTCGTAATAGGTCTGGAACGCTGCCAGCACCTCGTCCGGGTCGTTGACGAAGTCGAGGATGTAGGTGGTGTCCTTCAAGCCGTGCGGGCCGTTGTAGGCCCGGTTCAGGCGGCTGAGCGTCTGCACCGCCTGGATGCCGGCCAGCCGCTTGTCCACGTACATGCCGCACAGCAGCGGCTGGTCAAACCCGGTCTGGAATTTGTTGGCCACCAGCAGGATCTGGTATTCGTCGGTGGCAAACGCGTCGCGGATGTCCCGCCCCTTGAGGTTGGGGTTGAGCGTCTTGGACGTTTCGGCCACCGGCTCGGGCAGCGAAGCGGGATCGTTCACCTCACCCGAATACGCCACCAGCGAACCCAGGGTGTAGCCGTTCTCCTGGATGTAGGCGTCCAGCGCCAGCTTCCAGCGCACCGCCTCCAGGCGGCTGCCCACCACCACCATGGCCTTGGCTTTGGCGTTCAGCAGCGGCTGCACGTTCTCGCGGAAGTGCTCCACCACGATGGCCACCTTCTGGCTGATGTTGTAGGGGTGCAGGCGCACCCAGCGCATCAGGCCTTTCATGGCTTCGCTGCGCTCCACCTCGGTCTCGTCCCACTCGCGCCCTTCGTTCGCCAGCTTGAATGCCAGCTTGTAGGGCGTGTAGTTCTTGAGCACGTCGAGGATGAAGCCCTCCTCGATCGCCTGGCGCATGGAATAGACGTGGAACGCGCCCGGCAGGTTTTCTGGGCCAGCGGGCAGCTCGGGCTTGGACCGGCGGCCAAAGAGTTCCAGCGTCTTGGCCTTGGGCGTGGCGGTGAAGGCCACGTAGGTGATGCCGCTGACGTTGGCGGTCGCCGCCATCTGTGCGGCCAGCAGGTCTTCGGTGTCGATCTCGCCACCATCGGCCAGCGCCTGCTGCGCTTCGGCGCTGAGCACCTGCTTGAGCTTGGACGCCGCGTTGCCCGCCTGCGAGCTGTGCGCCTCGTCGGCGATGACCGCAAAGCGTTTGCCCTGTGTTGCCGCCAGGTCCTGCACCGCTTGCAGCGCAAACGGGAAGGTCTGGATCGTGCAGACCACGATCTTCTTGCTGCCCGACAGCGCCTCGGCCAGCTCGGCGCTCTTGCTGCCGCCTTCGCCCTTGATGGTGGTCACGACGCCGGCCGTGCGCTCGAAGTCGAAGATGGCCTCTTGCAACTGCGTGTCCAGCACCGTGCGGTCGCTGACCACCAACACGGTGTCGAACACCTTCTGGTTGTTGGCGTCGTGCAGGTCGGCCAGAAAGTGCGCCGTCCAGGCAATCGAATTGGTCTTGCCGCTGCCCGCGCTGTGGTGGATCAGGTACTTCTGCCCCGCCCCTTCGGCCAGCACCGCTTGCACCAGCTTGCGGGCGGCGTCGAGCTGGTGGTAGCGCGGGAACAGCACGCTGGTGATGCGCTTCTTGGCGTCCCGCTTGGTGATCAGGTAACGGCCGATGATCTCCAGCCAACTGTCGCGCTGCCACACCCGCTCCCACAGGTAGCCAGTGCGGTGGCCCTGGCCGTTGGGCGGGTTGCCGGCGCCGCCCCGGTCGCCCAGGTTGAAGGGCAGGAAGTTCGTCTTCGGCCCCTCCAGGCGGGTGGCCATCATCACCGTGCGGTTGCTCACCGCAAAGTGCACCAGTGCACCGCGAGGGAAGTCCAGCAGCGGTTCGGCAAACGGCTTGCCCTTGGGCCTGGGCAGGCGGTCAAAGCGGTATTGGTCCACCGCCGCGTTGATGTCCTGCGTGAAGTCGGTCTTGAGTTCGGCCGTGGCCACCGGAATGCCGTTGAGGAACAGCACCAGGTCGATGATGTCGTCGTGGTTGGTGCGGCACTGGCGCACCACGCGCAGGCGGTTGGCCGCGTAGCGCGCCTGCAGCTCGGGGTTCATGGCCAGCGCTGGCTTGAACTGCGCGAGCTTCAAAGGCGCCTTCAGCCCCAGCAGCTCCAGCCCCACGCGCAGCACCTCCAGCGTGCCACGCTCGTCCAGCGCCTTGCGCAGCCGGTCCAGCAGCATGGCTTCGGCCGCGGGACCGTGGTTCTTCTGCAGCGTCTCCCAGGCCTGGGGCTGGGTGGCCTGCACCCAGGCCAGCACGTCGGCCGGGAACAGCGCTCGGACGGTGTCGTAGCCCTTGGCGTCACCCTCGCTGCCGGGCGGGCCGTACAACCAACCATGGGCGGCCAGGTGTTCGCAAATGTCGTTCTCGAACTCGATTTCGTTGTGCAGTGCCATGCCCAACCCAGTGTTCAGCGCTTGCGTGTGGCGCGTGCCGGGGTGGCCTTGGCGTCCTGCTGGTCCAGGTGGTCCAAGATCGCCAGCGCCTGCGCGGCGTCGCCGCTGGCGGCCAGGGTGCGAAAACGCGTTTCCATGTCGAACGCCGCAATGGTTTGTGTACTCATTTGATCTTTCGCCGATGCTCCCGCATCAGGAACAACAAGGCCTTCTTCTTCACAAGCTGTCGGCTTGGGCGTTGCCATGGCGGGCTCCATCACGCCAGCGCCAGCATCAACTGCCCGACCGGTGCAGCAGAAGGCTTGACCTTGATTTCAATGTCATAGCCCAGGCGATTGAGGCAGTCCATCAGCTTGCGCTCCGACAGATTGCTGAAGTCGCCGCGCATCATGGCCGACACCTTGGGCTGCGGAACACCCATGCGCTCGGCCGCCGCCTTTTGCGTCAACCCCTGGCGCCGCATGGCTTTGGTGATTTCAATCACCAGGCCCGACTTGATCTTGAGCTTGTCGGCCTCGGGCAGGCCCAGGTCGGCAAAGACGTTGCCCGACCCCATCTCCACCTCGATCCCGTCCACCGTGCGAACGGCGCTTTTCTTGCCCATGTCACAACTCCTTGGCGAGTGCCTCGGCCACTTTCAGCCGGGCACGAATGATGTCCATGTCTTCCTTCGGCGTCTCGATGCCGCGCTTGCTCTTTTTGCTGAAGCAATGCAACACAAACACCGCCTGAGCGAACTTGACGGTGTAGACGGCCCGGTAGGTGCCGTCCTGGTCGTCCTCCACCAGCTCCAACACACCCGCACCGCCAAAACCTTTGAGCACCTTGGCCGCATCGTGTTTGTCGCCGCGCTGGGCAAAGTCCAGCGCATGGCCGAAAAACTTGCGCACCTCCAGCGGCAGGGCCAACAAGTCCTTTTTGCTGCTGCCGATCCAGGCCAGCGGTTTGTGTGTGCCGGGCATGTTTGATGTTACCTGAAAAGGTATATTTTGGATCAGTCCGTTGCGGCAGCGGCGCGTACGTCGATCTGACCGGTGACGGCGGCGGAGATCAGGGCAGTGCGGCGTTCGCGCAATAGTTCAATGGATAGAACGGCCTCGCCAACCAATTGGTCCAGTTGTGCAACTGACATGACAGCAGCTTGAAGCAGTTCTTGCTGCTCGGCCATGGGCGGTAGCGCCAAGCACAACTCTAGGATGGTCGATTGCGAAATGTTGAGCATGGAGCTGCTGGCACCGGTTGCCGCCAGCTCGATCTGCCCTCGCACTTGTTCCGTGCCAAGGAACAGTGACAAGAAGGTGGGAAGGCAGCGACCAGCATCGACGCGAAGCCGATACAGCTTGTCGCAGAGCATCAGATTGTGATGGTCAGCAGATGCCACTGCGGCGCTGCCGACCAGCTCACGCGTGTTCGCTCTAGAGATGAGCAAATCACCAGCGCTGATGCCCAGTTCAGGCAATGGTGTCAGGTCCGGTGGCAGTGCTTTGTTCTCTTCGGGGGTGAAGATGCCGCCATTGACGCAGCCAACCTTCAAAACGCCCCATTCGGATTCAGACCCAACAGGGAAGCTCTCGCACTGCGGACTCCACCCTTGCTCAAATGTCTGCACAAGGTGCTTGACGCGAGCCACTTCCCAATGCGCCGGCACCTTGCCCAGCCACTCCACGCCCGAGTCCTTCATCGGCACCGACGGGTCAAGCCCCTTGGTCACGGCGTGGGAGATGACGGCCTGGCGCTTTTCCTTGAGCAGTTCGATGAGCCGTTCCTGCTCGGCCACCAGCGCGTCGATCTTGGTGACCTCTTTGCTCAAAAACTCCGTTATCACCGCCTGCTCCACCACTGGCGGCAACAAAACAGGCAACTCCATGACGTTGGTTGATGAGATCGAAGCCAAGTTCGTGCTCTGCTTCGAGCGGACCATGAAGAAGAACTGCGCATAGGTCGAACCGGTCAAAAGGTTCAGCCATCCAGGGCTCACGCCGTGAGGCCGAACGGCGAACACATGGTTCTGATGAATGCATGGTTCAATGCTGCCGTCCCACACGTGGCCACGCCCCAGCTTGTCGAAGTCACCGCCCTCATTCATCAAGACGTCACCCGCTTGTAGCCGGTACCGGGGCAAGTCTTCCAAGGGGATCTCGATGGTGGCCACGTCATCGAGCGCCAAATAGCCGTCCTGCACGTTGGCCACTCGCAGGTAAGGAACCTCCAGAGTTTCCTTGCCCACGTTGTCTTTGCCTTTGGCCACGCCTGTTTGCACATTGGCCACGAACTTCAGGCGGGTCAGCGCCCAGTGCTCGGGCAATTCTCCAAGCCCATCCACCCCACTGTCCTTGTACGCCGGATACCGCGGAAAGCTCATGCCGACAGCCCCTGGATCATGGCGAGGATGCGGTCGGTGGTCTGCTTGAGGTCGGCGTCAATCTCCGCCAGCGGGCGCGGCGGTTTGAAGACGTAGAAGTGGCGGTTGAACGGGATTTCGTAACCCACCTTGGTCTTCTCGGGGTCGATCCAGGCGTCGGGCGCGTGGGGCAGCACTTCGCGCTTGAAGTAGGTTTCCACGTCGTCGCTCAGCGGCACGTTTTCGGTGTCGCGCAGGGCGCTGTCGGGCTGGGGCTTGCCCTTCTGCTTGCCTTTGGCGCCCAGCACGGGCTGGCCGTGTTCATCCTTCAGAGGGCGTTCCACCGTGATGGTGGTGTAGCCGAAGGCTTCGTTGGGGAAGATGCGGCTGACGGGTTTGCCGTCTTCTTCGGCCTCCACGAACTGGCCGAAGAGCTGGGTGATGCGCTCGATGTGGGCGTCGCCCAGTTCCTTGCGTTTGCTGCCCAGGCTCTTGCGCATCTTCTGCCACCAGGCGCTGGCGTCGATGAGCTGCACCTTGCCTTTGCGGGCCGCGGGTTTGCGGTTGCTGACGATCCAGATGTAGGTGCTGATGCCGGTGTTGTAGAACATGTCGGTGGGCAGGCCGACGATGGCTTCCAGCAGGTCGTTCTCCAGCACGTAGCGGCGGATCTCGCTCTCGCCACTGCCGGCGCCGCCGGTGAACAGCGGTGAGCCGTTGAGCACGATGCCGAAGCGGCTGCCGCCCTCGGCGGCCGGTCGCATCTTGCTCAGCAGGTGCAGCAGGAAGAGCATGGAGCCGTCGGACACGCGCGGCAGGCCGGGGCCGAAGCGGCCGTTGTAGCCCTGCTGCTCGTGTTCCTTGCGCACTTCCTTTTCGACCTTCTTCCACTCCACACCAAAGGGCGGGTTGGCCAGCATGTAGTCGAACTTTTTGTGGGCGTGGCCGTCGTCGCTGAGGGTGTTGCCGAAAGCGATGTTGGCGACGTCCTGCCCTTTGATGAGCATGTCGGCCTTGCAGATGGCGTAGGACTCGGGGTTGAGTTCCTGGCCGAAGACGGTGAGACGCGCCTGCGGGTTGTGCTCGGCCAGGTATTCGCCCGCCACGCTGAGCATGCCGCCCGTGCCCGCAGTGGGGTCGTAAATGGTGCGCACCACGCCGGGCTTGCTCAGCACGTCGTCGTCTTCAATGAAGATGAGGTTGACCATGAGGCGGATGACCTCGCGCGGGGTGAAGTGCTCACCGGCGGTCTCGTTGCTGATTTCGGCGAACTTGCGGATCAGTTCCTCGAACACCAGGCCCATCTGCATGTTGCTGACGGCTTCGGGGTGCAGGTCGATCTGGGCGAACTTTTCGGCGACCTGGTAGAGCAGACCGGCCCGGGTCAGGCGCTCGATCTGGGTCTGGAATTCGAAGCGCTCGAAGATGTCGCGCACTTCGGGGCTGAAGCCCTGGATGTAGGTGGTGAGGTTCAGGCCCACATAGTCGGGGTCGCCGAGCAGCTTCTTCAGGTCCATGGGGCTCTGGTTGAAGAAGTGCGCCCCGGCCTTGTGGCGCAGAAAGGGTTCTGGGTTGACGCCTTGTTGGGTCTTGGCGGCCAGTTCGGCCAGGACTGCGGCCTTGGTGGGCTCCAGCACGCAGTCCAGGCGACGCAGGACGGTGAAGGGGAGGATGACTTTGCCGTAATCGTGTTGGCGATAGTCGCCACGCAAGAGATCGGCGACGGACCAGATGAAGGCGGAGAGGGCTTGTTGGTTCATGAGCGTTGGGGCAATGGCCCGGATGCGCACGAATCTACCAAACAGACCTTTTTGCCCAAGGCGAGAAGTGGCCCAAAGCACCTGCCGGAAGGCATGGGTGATCCGCTGACACGTGCACAAGATCGTGCCCCAAATACTGTTTATATATACAGTTTTGCAGTACCATCCCGCACACCCCCATCACCCAAGGACGCCCCACCATGCTCGACCACATGACGTTTCGCGTGACCAACATCGCCCAGGCCAAGGCCTTCTACAGCGCAGCCCTGGCACCGCTGGGTTACAGCATTTGTTTTGAAGGCCATTACGGCGCCAACATGTTTGGCATGGCCTACCCGGACGCCACCCAGCCCGACGGTAAGAAGGCCGACGTCTGGTTCATCGACGGGCCTTCGCCGTACGGTGGCCCCGCTGCCACCTCGGGCTGCCACCTGGCCTGGCACGCCGCCAACCGCGCGCAGGTGGATGCCTTCTACCAGGCGGCCCTGGCAGCCGGCGGCAAGGACAACGGTGCGCCCGGCCTGCGCCCCGACTACCACCCCCACTACTACGGCGCCTTTGTGATCGACCCCGAGGGCAACAACATCGAAGCGGTCTGCCACCTGCCCGAGTGACCGCGCCCTTGAAGATCGGCCTCAGCCCCCGGCTTCACGCCGCTTGATGCGGTACTCCACCTGGCCGCGCCGCAGTTGCAGCAGCCGCGCCACCGCCGACACGTTGCCGCCGCAGCGATCGATGGCGCGGTCGATCAGCATGGCCTCGATGTCGGTGAACGCGGCCTGCTGGTCCAGCAGCCGATCCACCAGGCTGGGCAGGTCGCCCGCCGAATCGCCGCCAGGCTCCGGGAAGCCGGGCGCGGCGTGGCCATGCCCGGCGGCGCGCACCAGATCGCCCGCCGGCCCCAGGCCCCAGGTGGTGCCGCGCAAGGTCTCGCCGCCGGCAAAGAGGTGCTGCACGTCGATGCTGCCGCCCGCTTCCGCGAGGATGACGCCGCGTTCGATCATGTTTTCCAGCTCGCGCACATTGCCCGGCCAGTCGTAGTCCCACAGCGCGGCATAGGCCTGCGGGCTCAGGCCCTTCACGTCCTTGCCGCAGCGGCGCACGCTGCGCTCCAGAAACAGTGCCACCAGCAGCGGGATGTCTTCCAGCCGCTCGCGCAGCGGCGGGATCTCGATCGGAAACACATTGAGGCGGAAGAACAGGTCGGTGCGAAAGCGCCCTTCGCTGACTTCCTTGCGCAGGTCGACGTTGGCGGCGGCGACGATGCGCACGTCGGCCCGCCGCACTTCGGTACCACCCACCCGTTCGAACTCCCGCTCCTGGATCGCGCGCAGCACCTTGCCCTGTGCGGGCAGGCTCAGGCTGGCGATTTCGTCGAGAAACAGCGTGCCGCCATCGGCGCGCTCGAAGCGCCCGGGCCGCGCGCGGTCGGCGCCGGTATACGCCCCGCGCTCGACCCCGAACAGTTCGGCCTCGACCAGGTTGGCGGGAATGGCGGCGCAGTTGATGGTGATCATCGGCCCCGCGGCGCGCGGGCTGATGGAGTGCAGCGCCCGCGCAAAACATTCCTTGCCCACGCCGCTCTCTCCTCGGAAGAGCACCGTCGAGTGGGTGGGCGCCACGCGGCGCACCAGATGGGCCACGGCGCGAAACCCCGCCGAGGTGCCGACGAAGCCACCCAGGTTGTCGCCAGGGTCGGCCGGCACGCCCACTGGCACGGCTGACGGCTGTCCCGCCGTCGCGGCGGTGGAGGGTGCGGTGGCGCCGGGCACCGACCACGAACGGCGGCGCCCCACGCGGTCCACAAAGGTGTCGACCTGCAGGTAGTCGGTGTCGTCTTCGCCGTCCTGCAGCGCTTCGGATTGCCATTCCACCAAGGGCCGGCCAATGACGCGGCAGCGCGCATGCCCCATGGCCACGCACTCCACTTCGCGCCAGTGGATGGGCATGCCGGTCACGGCGGTGCAATAGCCATCGGCGTAGCCCACCATGGTCCAGCAGGCCGGTGAACCGCTCACGCCGCAATGCGCCAGGTGGGCCTGCGCCTCCCAGCTCGCGCTCCAGTAGTAGTCGCCCCAGAACTGGCCCTGCGCGATGTCGACCTGCATCGCATCGACCGGCTGGTTGCGCACAAAGCCTTCCATCTCGCGCAAGCGCGGCCCCAGCGCCAACGCGTCGGCGGGGTCGGCACGGCCCAGTTGTTCGCGCACCCGCTGCCCGTCGTCGAAGCCCTGCTGGTAGCCCAGCCGCATCATGAGCGCGCGCGTTTTCGCGGTGCCGAGGCTGACGATGAGTTCGCGCCGCAGCTCGGCGAACGACTCGGCCTGCATGAGCAGCATGCGCTGGTCGAACAGCTGGATGTGCCCCGCGTCGGGCGAGAAATGCAGGTGACCCGCCAGCAGTTTGGCGGGGTCGATGGCAGCGGTCTGGAGCATGGTGGCGTGGGGTGTCGAAAAGGTCGGCAACCGTTCTTGAGCGCCGCATCGGTTTCAGCAATTCCCGAAATCGGCGTCAGCCGGTGTTTCCGCAAATCCTGAAGACCGGCCCTCTCCCACGCCATCATGGTTTACCCCCGCTTCGCCGAAAACCGTTGCGCGACAAGGGCTTGCCGATGGCCTCCACGCCGTTCGCGCGATGGCACAAGGTTTGCACAGCAAGGCCACAAAGGCCGCGCCCAACGGGTGGTGCAGCGGCCATCACAACGACGGAGACAACATGACCAACCCGACAGCCGACGCAGCGAGCGGCCTGCTGCGCGTGCGCGTGTCGCACCGCGAGGTGCAGGCCGAGGACGTGGTGGCGCTCACCCTGGTGCCCACCGACGAAGCCCCCGATGCGTTGCCCGCCTTCGACGCCGGCGCCCACATCGACCTGCACCTGCCCAACGGCCTGGTGCGCCAGTATTCGCTGTGCAACGCGCCGCACGAGCGCGGCCGCTACCTCGTCGCCGTGCTGCGCGAGCCCGCCGGGCGCGGCGGCTCGGCCTGCGTGCACGAGGCCCTGCACGTCGGCACCGAGTTGCCCATCAGTCGGCCCCGCAACGCTTTTGCACTGGCCCCCTGCCCGCACACCTTGCTGCTGGCCGGTGGCATCGGCCTCACGCCGCTGCTGGCCATGGCCGAACAGCTCTGGGCAGAGCAGCGGTCTTTTGAACTGCGCGTCTGCACCCGCTCCGCCGCGCGGCTGCCGTTCCGCCAGCGTTTGCAGACAGCCCCGTGGTCCGCACACGTGCACCTGCACCACGACGACGGGCCGCCCGCGCAAAAGCTCGATGCGCACTCGCTGCTCAGTCACTCACCGCCCGGCACCCAGGTCTGGGTGTGCGGCCCGGCGGGCTTCATCGGCCATGTGCGTGAGCGTGCGCAGGCACTGGGCTGGCCGGCCAACCGCGTGCACGCCGAACACTTTGCCGCGGCGCCCGGTTATGCGGCGGGCGCGCAGGCGGCAGACGGGGCGTTCACCGTCGAGTGGCAGCCCACGGGCCAGCGGGTGCCGGTGCCGCCGGGCACCAGCGTGGCGCAGGCGCTGGAGGCCGCCGGCATTGCGCTGACGCTGTCGTGCGAACAGGGCATCTGCGGCAGTTGCAGCGTGCGGCTGGTGGCCGGCGAGCCCGACCACCGCGACCAGTTCTACACCGCTGCGGAACACGTCGACCCCGGCCACTTCACGCCCTGCTGTTCGCGCTCGCACAGCCCGCTGCTGGTGCTGGCGCACCACTGAAACCGCATCCCCCTTTCCCCCACCCGGCCGGCAACGGCCTTCATTCCCGCAAGCACAAACAGGAGACAACATGGACGCCCCCACCCGAACCACCACCCCGATCCCCATCTACACCCATCCCAGCGGCAACCCCGTGGGCAAGCCGGACACGCCGTACCTGCTGAACTGCTGGTACGTCGCCGCCATGTCGCGCGAGCTGGGCGCCGAAGCCATGCTCACGCGCCAGTTGCTCGACACCTCGATGCTGATGTACCGCAAGGCCGACGGCGCGCCCGTGGCCATGCACGACCGCTGCCCGCACCGCTTCGTGCCCCTCTCGATGGGCGAGCGCCACGGCGACGACGTGGTGTGCAAGTACCACGCACTGCGCTTCGACTGCAGCGGCCAATGCACGCACAACCCGCACGGCACCGGGCGCATTCCCGCTGCCGCCAAGGTCCGCACCTTCCCACTGCTGGAGAAGCACGGCTTCGTCTGGATCTGGATGGGCGACGAGCCGGCCGACGCGGCAAAGCTGCCCGACTTTTCCGAACTCGACAACGGCCCGGCCACCGGCGTGGCGCACACCTACATGCCGATGAAGGCGAACTACGAGCTGATCATCGACAACGTGATGGACCTGAGCCACATCGACCACGTGCACGGCGAAATCATCACCACGCGCGGCCAGCTCTCGCCGCTGATCCCACCAGTGAAGGAAGACAACGACACCGTCAACGTGCGCTGGGAGTGGCGCCAGACCCCGGCCATGATGATCTTCGCCAACTTCCTGCCCGACCCGGCGGCCGAGGCGCGCGGTTTCTTCGACATCACCTGGAGCGCGCCGGCCAACATCCAACTGAGCGTGGGGGCGATCCAGGGCGAGGGCGCGCTCGACCTGAACGACACCGTGGGGCAGTACGACCTGCACACCTGCACCCCCGCCAGCGCCACCGAAACCCACTACTTCTTTGCCACACGGCGCAACCACATCGTGGACGACGGCGAGTACAACCAGATGAAGATCGAGGCCATGCACAACGCCTTCGTCACCGAAGACGGCCCCATCATCGAAGCCGTGCAGAAAGAGATGAACACCAACGATTTCTTCTCGCTCAACCCGGTGCTGATGAGCAACGACGCGGCGCCCGTGCGGGTGCGGCGCCTGCTGGCACGGCTGATTGCGCAGCAGAGTCGGGGCTGATGGCCCGGGGGGGCCAGCGGTGGCGAAGCCTTGGGGTGCGGCATCCTGGCTGCATCGTTCTGCGCGTCCTGAATAGGTGTTTTCGTTGTTTTGGCAATGTTATTGCCGACGATTCCATTGTCATTACAACGATTTCACCCATGACCTTCCCATGCCCAGCGCGCCCCCTGCCCCCGCAGCACCTCGCCTGCCCGCGCCCCCCCGTGGTGGTGGGCAGCGCGCTGCAAGACCTCGGCGTGCTGCTCACCCTGGCCCGCAAGCAGCGTGGGCTGACGCAGGAACAGCTGGGTCATCTGGCCGATGTCTCCACGTCCACCGTGCGCGCGCTGGAAGCCGGTGCCGAGGGCGTGGCCATGGCCAACTTCTTCAAAGTGCGGCAGGCCCTGGGCCTCTTGGGTCAGGTAGATCAATTGCTCGATCCGCGCCAAGACCCCGAAACCCTGGCCTACGCCGAACGCCAGCTGAGGGCGCCCCGATGACGGCGACGGTGGTCACGCCGGTCAGGGTCTGCGGCTGGACGCCACGCGCGGCGACCCGGAGCGCTCGTACCTGGCCCTGGCCAACCGCCTGCGCATCTGGACCCGCCACACGGCGACCGACCGCACAGCCGACCACGCCGAACGCCTGCACGCGCAACTGGCCGAGCTGTGGAAGCGCATGGCCTTCAACGCCCTGGTCGGCAACACCGACGACCACGCCCGCAATACCGGGCTGCTCTACGACAACATGGTCTGGGGCCTCTCACCCGCCTTCGACATCACCCCCCACCTGATCAGCCCGCTCCACCCGATCGAAGAAGGCCCCCTGCTGCTGCTCGCCACCGGCACCGACGGCCGCTCCGGCACCGGCCTCGCGCGGCTTGCCAACGCCGCGCACCGCATGGGCCTGGACCGCGACGAAGCCATGCAATGGCTGACCGACACCGCCGCGCTGATTGCGCAGCGGTGGGAGGCCCTGCTGCGCGAAGCGGCTGCGCCCATCACCGCCGACCCGGCGCGCATGGACCGGCTGGTGGACGGTGTGCGGGCTTCGTTTGTTTATGCGGAGTGGGTGTCGACGGCAACGACGGGGCGTTGAGTACCGCCTCTGTCAAGCTGGTTTGGTTGATAGGCGGGTTTGCAGCGATTTCGGTCATCCAAGCCACACCTTCGTACGGCCGGTTTTGCTTAAGCTACTGACATCCAGACAACACCAGTGGATAACCTATGGCAAAAACCTGCATCATCTGCGGTGACCCAGCCGGCTCGGGCGAGCACACCTTTCCTGCCGCATTTGGCGGGCGGCGAACTAACAAAGGCATTTACTGTACTAAGCACAACAACGAGTTTAGTCGGCATGTCGCGGCTCTGTTGGAGAGCATGGACATCATCAACGCGAAGCTAGGAGTCATCCCAGATCGCCATGATGAGGTTCGTCCTGCCCCGGCTCTCGCCCAAGACGGCGAACGATTTTTCATCTCGCAGGGTTCGGCAACCATCGCGCCCCCGCTCAGTCTTGATCAGACTCCCGAGCTTGTCGGGCGGGAGGCGACACTGCGTTTTGCCAACATGGAGCAAGCCCGGCAATGGGTGGTGCAGCAGGAAAAGGATGGCTACAAGGTCATGCTGGGGAAACCCGGCGAAGTGAAAACAGAGTTCGTAGCCCGCCCATTGAACGCGGCACGCATGTTCGGCGGCGAACCTTATATGCGTGGTGTCGTGTACCTTGCTGTGACCTTTCTTGCTCACGCATTTCCTGACCTGGCCCGCTCGCAGTCGTTTGCTGCCGCGCGTGACGTGATCGAGAACGATGGGCCCGTGGATGACCGCGTCTGGTGGCAGCCGCCCGAGGTTGCGGCACAGCGCTCGTCAAACCCATTCAGCATGGGGCACTCCGTGGTGATCGCGCCGGACCGGGATGGTCGGAGAGTGGTCGCACTGATCTCGTTTTATGACGCGATCCACCTTGGCGTCGACCTGGGCGAACTTACTGGCGCGGATGGCCTGGTCGAGCGCTTCACGACGCATATCGATCCTATGGCCCGACGCCCACCCAATGACATTGTGGAATCGAGGGAGCATGGACAGTTCCTGGTGCTCAGTACAAGGGAAGTGGCCAAGGAATACCTCCGTCTTCTCGCCACCGGAAAAGTGCCCAATCCTTTGGGGCCAGTCCTGAAAGCGGCCGATGAGGCGGAGCGTAAGGATGCCGCGAAGGACTTGCTGCCGCAACTGCTGACTGTGGCCAATTTGACGGGGTATGAGCGCGAAGGCCTTCTCAATGAGGTCTTAGCGACTCAGCAGCAGCGCATTCTCAATTTGATGGTCGAATTCGTAACGGGATTGCTGCGGGAAGTGAATTTTCCCGCGCCAGTGCCCGAGATCTTCGGTGCATTCATTGCGCTGGACGAGAATGCTCCACGAGGTATCAGTTTTCTCAGCGAGGCCGCGCTGAGCTACGCGACCCATGCACTTGGCGCGAGGATTGAGGAGCACTTGGCGAGCGGGACTCTGGACGTTCCTTCTCTGGCTGAACTGCTTGGAGGGAGCGAAGGCTTCGGGATCGTTGCGGGCGCCTTGAACGAACTCTTCCTGCAGACATTGCCTAGGGGTTGATGTAGGGACGCCTGTAAAAGGAGGCCCCAGCCTCCACCTGCAGCGTCAGTCATCGAACTCCTGCTCACTCTGGACATCGGTTAGAACGCATCTTGCAGTCACCTCAAACACCCGAAAGTGAAGCGGCCCCATTCAGGGCGGGCGTCGTTCAACGGCTGGTGTTGGCCGTTGCTGCCGCTCAAGCACTGGACCGTGAAGGATTCAGATCAGCCTTGAGGCGTCCTTCGGATATTCAAGTTCGGCCTTGCAGAGAGAGCCGTCTTTCGATCCCCGGCAGCCAAAGGCGGCTTTCTGCAACGGACCGGCCCACACGCCCGAATGGTCGGGAAGCAGCTTTGCTGCTCATGTCGTGCATACGCTCTAAACATGCTGGTGGGCAAGTACACGCTCTTGTTCGGCGAAAATCTTTTTCGCAACGAGTAGATCTGGGCGGAGGAGAAGCCCAAGGTCAGCAAACTATCAATTTGGGAGTGGGCTTCGTGAGAATCAGAAAAATATCGATCAGGAACTTTCGCGGGGTAAAAGTCCTTGACTGGAGCCTTCTGAACCGCCCCGGATTTTGAGGAGGCTCCAATCTTTGAGAGGATGGAGCCATGAGGAAGTCAGTGAAGTTTTCGCCCGAGGTGCGCGAGCGCGCGGT
>NZ_BSPB01000030.1:0-44008 GCF_030160815.1 Hydrogenophaga electricum
CCGGCCGCCGCCGACCACCAGCAGGTGCCGGGCGTCGGCGCGGGCCAGGTAGGAGCCGGCCAGCGCCGAGGCGGCCGCCGTGCGCCGCGCGGTGATCTCGTCGCCGTCGATCTGCGCCAGCGGCACGCCCGTGCGGGCGTCGAACAGCAGGTAGCTCGCGTGCAGGCCCGGCAACTGCCGGGCCGCGTTGCCGGGCGCGATGTTGACGATCTTCACGCCGTAGTAACGGCCCGGCAGCCAGGCCGGCATGATCAGCGACGTCAGTCGGCGGTGCGCGGCTTCGGTGCCGGCTTCGGCCAGCGGGTTCACGATCTCGTGCACATGGCGTGGCGGCACCTCGCCGCCGTTGGCGAAACGCTCGCGCAGGGCGTTGACGAGGCGGTCGAAAGGCAGGGCGGCGCGGGTGGCCGGGGCATCAAAAAACTGCATCCCCCGATGGTATCGGGGCGGCCGGCCTGTTCAGGCCGTGTTGGCAAAGACACGGATTGGGGCCGGGCTGATGCACATCAAGTCTTCCCGGTTCACCGGGGGCAGGCGATCCCTGTATTTCGGTTACAACCCCGGGACGATTTTTGTGGGTGCACGGGTGAACGAGGTGAAAGTGGGGTGGCGCGCGCGCCTGGAGCGTGCGGCGCTGCGGCGGTCCATGGTCTGGGCGGTGTTGGGGTTCACCGTGGCGGCGGTGCTGCTGCTGTGGGGGCTGAATCTGCGACAGCAGGCGCAACTGCGGGCGCAACTGCTCGACGGCGCCAGTCAGCGCAGCCTCCAGCTGGCCGACGCCGTGGCCGGACAGACCGAGGCGATTCTGGCCATGCTCGACCTCACCCTGCTGTCCCTGCGCACCCAGTGGCAGAACGACCCAGCCCACTTCGACGCGTTGGCGCGCCAGGCGCTGTCGGTGTTGCCCCCGGGCCTGGTGTCGCACCTGACCCGGGTCGATGCCGACGGTTCGGTCCGCTACAACACCCTGGGCCAGGAGTCGGGGACGTTCGTCGGTGATCGCCCGCACTTCCAGGCCTTGCGCGATGGCGGCGACCAACTGGTGGTCGGTGAGCCGGTGCTGGCGCGGCTGGGCCATCGGTGGGTGATCACCGTGGGGCGGCCGCTGTACCGCGACGGCCGCTTCGACGGTTCGCTGCACCTGCTGGTGCTCACCGACCACCTGTCGCACAAACTCGGCCGCGCGGCACTGGCCGGCAGCGACCTGGTCGGGCTGGTGCACGCGGACGGCCCGCTGATTGCCCGCACGCTGGCGCCCGAAGCGATCCAGGGGCGCCGTTTGCCGCCCGATCGGCCGTTCTTTGCGAACCCACAGGCCACGCAGGGCACGTTCCGGGCGCTGGATGTCGTGGACCAGGCGCCGCGCCTGTTTGGCTGGCATCGCCTTTCCGGAACCGGGGTGGTGGCGGTTGTGGGTCTTTCGGAAGCGACGGTACTGGCGCCGCTGGCGCCTGGGCGGCGGCAGTCGTTCTGGCTCACTGTGGCCCTGTCGCTGGCGCTGCTGGCAGGCGGAGGGGCCATCGCCTGGCTGCTGTGGCGCCTTGAGCGGGGCCAGGCCGCCATCCACCAGAGCCAGCAGCAACTGCAGGCGGCCCAGCGCATGGCCCGCATCGGTTACTGGACCTTTGATCTGGCGTCGCAACGCCTGACCTGGTCGGAGGAGGTCTATCGCATCTTCGGGCGGACGGCAGCCAGTTTCGAGCCCCGCCTGGATGCCTGCATGGCCTGCCTGCATCCGGACGACCGCGACTGGCTGACGCAGGCGTGGCAACGTACGCAGCGCGAGCGTCTGCCGCTGGATGCGGTGCTGCGCATCGTGTCCGCCGATGGCGCTGTGCGGCACATCCGGTTCCAGTGCGCCACGGATGACCTGGGGTCAGGGCCGTTGCGGTACCGGGGTACCGTGCAGGACATCAGCGAGTTGCGCGAAGCGCAACTGGCCTTGCAACGCCTGAACACCGAGCTGGAGGCCCGTGTGCAGTCGCGCACGCAGGATCTGCAGGATCTCAACCGCGAACTCGAAGCTTTCACCTACAGCGTTTCGCACGACCTGCGCACGCCGCTGCGCAGCATCCACGGGTTTGCGTCCCTGTTGCAGGAGGGCGAGGCCGATCGACTCACGCCCGAGGGGCGCGACTTTCTGCGCCGCATCCAGGAGAGTGCGCGCCGCATGGGCCTGCTCATCACCGATCTGCTGTCGATGGCCCAGCACAGCCGGGCCGTGCTGTGCCACGACCGGGTGGACCTCAGCGAACTGGCCCGTTTGATCGCGGCCGAGCTGGCGCGCACCGATCCCGGCCGCGAGGTGCATTGGGTGATCGAAGCGGGCATGGTGGTCAATGCCGACCCGGTGCTCATGCGTGCGGTGTTGCAGAACCTGCTGGGCAACGCCTGGAAATACACCGGTCTGCGACCGCAGGCCCGCATCGAGTTCTTCCGCGGCGCCGAGGTCGGTGGGCAACTGTGCTTCTGCGTGCGCGACAACGGCGCCGGTTTTGACATGGCCTATGTGGACCAGCTCTTTCAACCCTTCAAGCGGTTGCATGCGCACCACGAGTTTGAAGGCACAGGCGTGGGGCTGGCCACGGTGCAGCGTGTGATTCAGCGTCACGGGGGCCGAGTCCGGGGCGAGGGGCAGGTCGGTGTCGGCGCGCAGTTCTGCTTCAGCCTGCCACACGCACAGACGGTGTCCGCGGCGCCCAACGCCGGACAGCCGCTCGGGTATTGAGGGCCGTGGCAATCGGGGTGGGCGATTTTCGGGACAATCGACCGGTGACACCGATCTGGTGTGCCGTGCGTGCGGGGGCCAGCGCCTGCCGGGCGTGGTGTTGTCTGCCGGTGCGGGCCTGCATGCAGGGCGCTGCCGTTTCGCTCCCGCGGAGGAGCCCCGATCCATGACCCTTGAATTGCTGGGTGCCTTCGGCAAGAGTTTCCTGTTTGTGTTCGCCGCCTTGCTGCCGATCCTGAACCCGGCCGCAACGGCCCCGATCTTCCTCGGGTTGACTGAGGGGGCTTCGGGCCGTACACGCGCGCTGCTGGCCCGCCGCATTGCCCGCAACCTGGTGAGCCTGCTGCTCGGCTCCATGCTGGTGGGCAGCTACGTGCTCGACTTCTTCGGCATCGCCCTGCCCATCGTGCGGGTCGGCGGGGGGCTCATCGTGGCGGCCATGGCGTGGCGGTTGCTCAACACCACCCACGCCACGCAGGACAGCCGCACCGAACTGGCCGAGGCGTTCACGCCCGAACAGGCCCGCCGCCAGGCGTTCTACCCGCTGACCTTCCCGGTCAGCTGCGGTCCGGGTTCCATCGCGGCGGCCATCACCGTGGGCGTGTCGCTGCACGACCCCCGCCTCACGCTGTCGCTCGCCCGCATGGGCGGCGGCGCATTGGCCCTGGTGGCCATCGGCGCGCTGGTGTACCTGGCGTTCCGCTACGCGGAGCGCCTGCTGCGCCCGCTGGGCGAGGCCGGCACCGTGATCTTCCTGCGCCTGACGGCCTTCATCCTGCTGTGCCTGGGCGTGCAGATCGTCTGGGACGGCGTCAGCGAACTGGCCCTGGGCCTGATGGCGCAGGCCCGGGCGGGCTGAGGCGCTCAGGCGCTGCCGAAGGCGTCGTCGAGCGACAGGCTGCTGCGCTGGCCGACGTCGCGGCGGTGCGCGTGCAGCCAGCGGTCGGCGGCTTCCAGGCCGCGGTCGAACAGGCCCGAGAGAAACGGCCACTGGGTCTGGGTCTTGCTGCTCGCGCCCAGGGCGGCCAGCGCCTCGCCGCCTTCGATGCGGTGGATGCGCAGCCGGTCCAGCCGCTGGAACAGCGGGTTGCGGTAGGTGTGGCCGGGGCCGTTCTCGCTCGCCAGCATCTGCTTGAGCAGCACGATGAAGCGCATTTCCTTGAGCAGCGAGGCGTTGAAGGTCACTTCGTTGATGCGATCGAGGATGTCGTCGACCTTCACTGGCAGCTCCTGGCGCAGGCTGGGGTTGATCTGCACCAGCAGCAGGTCTTCCGCGGGGCTTTCGCGGATCAGCGGCAGCAGTGAGGGGTTGCCCGCGTAGCCCCCGTCCCAGTAGGCCTCGCCGTCGATTTCCACCGCCTGGAACAGCAGCGGCAGGCAGGCCGAGGCCAGCACCGCGTCGACGCTCAGCTCGTGCTGGTCGAAGACCCGCAGCGCGCCGGTGCGCACCTGGGTGGCGGCGATGAACAGCCGGGTCTTGTCGCAGGCGCGCACCTGCTCGAAATTCACCGTGTCCTGCAGCACGTCGCGCAGCGGGTTCAGGTTCAGCGGGTTGAGCTGGTAGGGCGAAAACTGGCTGCCGACCAGGGTGGCGGCCTGGCGGACCGGTTCGGACCAGGCCGCGATCCAGGGGTTGTCGGGCCTCATCAGGGCCGCCAGCGGGCCCATTTCGATGGCGTGGAAGGGCGAGGTCTGGGCGATGCGGCGCCAGAAGTGGCCCAGGGCTTCGCGCGCGGCTTCCCGGCCGCCTTTCATCAGGCCGTCGGCCATGACCACCGCGTTCATGGCGCCCGCGCTGGTGCCGCTGATGCTGGCGATCTCCAGCGTGTCGTCCTGCAACAGCCGGTCGAGCACGCCCCAGGTGAAGGCGCCGTGCGAGCCGCCGCCCTGCAAGGCCAGATCGATGAGCTGGCGGGCCGGCCGGGCAGACCGGCCGGCGGTGTGTGACGCAGAGGAGGCGGTGGAAGTCATGGCGAAATTGTGCACTGCAACATGAATCCCGGGCGGCGCGCGGGTCTTGGCCAGAGTGTCTGGGACAATGCAGGCCTTTCGCCGTCCCCTGCCGCCTTGGCGGCCTTTTTTCCGCATGTCCGACGCCGCCGCCGACCGCCCTTCCGTGAACGCCACGCCGCCCAGCGGTCCGCTGGCGCGCGAAGCGCTGGCGCTGGGCGCGTTCGACCATGTGGTGGCGCGCATGCCGGGCTTCCGGGTGCGTGAGGGCCAGCGCGAGATGGCGGCCCACATCGCCGAAACCCTGAGCGTGGTCGACTGGCCGCCCAAACCCGAAAAAGGCGAAGAGCCGCCTCCCATGGGTATCCGCGCCGTGGCCGTGGTGCAGGCCGGCACGGGGGTGGGCAAGTCGGCAGCCTACGCGGCCACCGTGATCCCGCTGGCGCTGGCCCAGAGCCGGCGGGTGATGATCTCCACCGCCACCGTGGCCCTGCAGGAGCAGCTCATCGCCAAGGACCTGCCCGCGCTGGCGCAGGCCCTGCCGCAACCGTTCGCCTTTGCCCTGGCCAAGGGCCGGGGGCGCTACGTCTGCCGCCTCAAGCTCGACCAGATGGTCGGCGGCGACGCCAGCACCGCCGACCTGTTCGGCGACGACGCGGCACCGGCCGTGCCCAGCGACGCGCTGGAGCAGGCCTGGGCCGAGCAGTCGCGCACCTACACCGAATGGACGCAGCAACTCGACGCGGGCGACTGGGACGGCGACCGCGACCGCCTGGCCGAACCGCCCGACGCCAGCCTCTGGTCGCCCGTGGCGGCCGAACGCCACACCTGCACCGCGCGCCACTGCCCCAGCTACAACGGCTGCAGCTACTACCAGGCGCGCGCGCGCCTGGCGCAGGCGCAGGTGATCGTGGTCAACCACGATCTGCTGCTGTCCACCCTGGGCCTGCACGCGCTGCCGTCGCCGTCGGACTGTTACCTCGTGTTCGACGAGGCCCACCACCTGGGCGCGGTCGCGCAGGGCCAGTTCACCGAAAGCATGGACCTCATGCGCAACGGCTGGCTCGACAAGCTGCCGCGCGCGGTGAGCGACGTGGCCGGTGCCATCGGCCACCACCCCACGCTCGATGTGGCCGAGGCCGCGCGCGAACTCAAGACCGCGCAGGCCGACCTGGCGCGGCTGGCCATGGCGCGCCTGAGCGAATCGCCCGAATGGCTGGCGCTCACCGGGCGGCAGGCCGGCATGCGGCCGCGCAATGGTCGCGACGCTGAGGCCGGCTTCGAATTCAACGTGCCCAAGGCCACCGAACGTTTTGAAGGCGGGGCCATTCCCGAACCCTGGCTGGCCACGGTGGGCCTGATCGCCGGCCGCGCCGGGGCGTTGCTCAAGACCTTCGAGGCGCTGGCCACCGAACTCAAGGCGCTGGCGCGCGACGACCCTTCCGACGCCGCACGCTGCGCCCAGCTCTACAGCCGCATCGGCACCTTCGCTCCGCGCCTGCAGCACCTGGCGGCCACGGCCGAGCTCTGGCTGCAGGCGCCCGAGGCCGGCCAGCCGCCGCTGGCCAAGTGGCTGGAGGCGGGCATCCAAAACGGACTGGTCACGCTGACCGCCCACGCCTGCCCGCTGCAGCCGGGCAGCCTGCTGCGCAGCCACCTCTGGGGCCAGGTGCGCGCGGCGGTGGCGACCTCCGCCTCGCTGGTGACCTGCGGCGGTTTCGATCACTTCCTGCACGAAAGTGGCTTGGCCTGGGACGACGCGGTGGCCGTGCGCGAGGTGCAGAGCCCCTTCGACCACGCGCGCCAGGGGCGACTGGTGGTGGTCCCCACCGACGCCGACCCGCGCGACGTGGACGGCTACACGCGCGAAATGCTCGACCTGCTGCTGGCCGATCTGCGCGAAGTGCGGCGCGGCGCGCTGGTGCTGTTCACCTCGAAGGCGCAGATGAAGCGTGCGCAGGAACTGCTCGAACGAGGCCAGCACCGCGAGCTGCGCGAACGGGTGCTGGTGCAGGGCGAGGCTTCGCGCACGCAGTTGCTCAAGCGCCACGCCACGCGCGTGGCCGACGGCGAAGCGTCGGTGCTGTTCGGCCTGCAGTCTTTCGGCGAAGGGCTCGATCTGCCGGGTGAACTCTGCGAATGGGTGTTCATCACCAAGCTGCCGTTTGCTTCGCCCAGCGACCCGGTGGGGCAAGCACGCGCCGACTGGCTCAAGGCCCAGGGGCGCGATCCGTTCAGCGAGCTGGTGGTGCCGGCCACCGGGGCGCGCCTGCTGCAATGGACCGGCCGCGCCCTGCGCAGCGAGACCGACGAGGCGGTGGTGGTCTGCTACGACGCCCGCCTGCTGCGCCAGGGTTATGGCCGCCGCATGCTCAAGGGCTTGCCGCCGTACCGGCTGCAGCGCCGCGAGGCCGGCGGTATGCTCGTCGACATTTCGCGATAAGGGGCCCCATGCTGTACGCCATCCTCAAACTGTTGCACGTGTTCGCCATCGTCGTCTGGGTCGGTGGCATGGTGTTCGCGCACGGTTTTCTGCGGCCCGCCGTGCTGCAACTGGCGCCGCCGCAGCGCCTGCCGCTGATGCACGATGTGCTGCGCCGGTTCTTCACCGCGGTGAGCGTGGCCGTGGTGGTCGTGCTCGGCACCGGGCTGTGGATGATCGGCCGCGTGGCCAAGGAAACGGTGCAGGCCGGCCTGGGCTTCAACATGCCGCTGAACTGGACCCTCATGGCCACGCTGGGCCTGATCATGATGGCCATCTTCGGCCACATTCGCTTCGCGCTGTTCAAGCGCCTGGCGCGCGCCGTGACCGCGCAGGACTGGCCGGCCGGCGGCGCCGCGCTGGCGGCCATCCGCACCTGGGTGGCGGTGAACCTGGTGCTGGGCGTGGTCACCATCGCGATCGCGTTGCTGATGGTGTGAGCGGCCTGGGGTCGCGCCGCCGGCCCGTTACCGCGGTGCCGGCAGGTCGTTGCCCCGCAGGCGCTGCCACAACCAGGGCAGGGCGCTGCCCAGGTCGGGCCGCTGGCTCACCTGCACGCTGGGGTTGCTGCCCGGCGCCCGGGCCGGTCCGAGGTCGAAATTGAACACGTAGTCGGGCTCCTGGCCCATGCGCAGGTCGGTGATGCGCAACCGCCCGGCCGGAGTGACCTGCAGCCGGTACAGGCCCTGGGTGAACGCGGCCAGGCGCGCCACGGGCGCCACCGCCGCGTGTTCGGCCATCAGGTCGGCGCCGCGCTCGTGCGCGGTCCAGCGCATCGTGGGGGTTGCGTCGAGCAGCGAACGGTAGCCCTCGTGGTAGTGCGTGGGCGTGACGGCCACCACCCGCCAGAGCACGGTGTTGAAAGGCGTGGGGGTGACCAGCAAGCGCTCGGCCGCCACGCCCTGCTGCCGCAGCGAGGTCTGCGCCGCCTGGGTGACCGCGTGCTGCGCCCACAGGCTCCAGCCGATGTAGAGGGTCGACAGCGCCAGCCCGGCGAGGTTCCAGCGCCGGCCGGTGGCGGGGTGGCGGGCCACCAGGGCCGCGATCACCCCAACCAGCAGCGGCACCGTGTAGAGCGGATCGATGATGAACAGGCTGCCGACCGCGTAAGGGTGGTGGGTGAACGGCAGCAGCAACTGGGTACCGTAGATGGTCAGCGTGTCCAGCAGCGGGTGGGTGATCAGGGCCAGCCACAGCGCGAGCCACCAGCGCGGGAACAGCGCGGTTTCGCGGTGGATGCGGCTGACCAGCAGGGCCAGCAGCGGCGCGCCCACGCTCAGGTAGAGCAGGGCGTGGCTTTCGGCCCGGTGCAGCACCATGTTGAGCACGGCGTCGCCGTGGTCGATCAGGGCGTCCAGGTCGGGCAGGGTGCCGGCCACGGCGCCCCACAGCGCGGCCTTCCAGGTGGCTGTGCGCCGCCCCATGACGGCCACGGTGACGGCCGAGCCGAGCGCGATCTGGGTCAGGGAATCCATGGCCCGAGCTTAAGGGCGGGCCCCCTGGCCGCGCTGGCGTGGGGGCTTCAGGGGCGGACCACCAGCGGGAAGTCGGCCTGCAGCCCGTCGGGGCCCGGCGTGAACGGCCGGGTCAGCGCCGCCTGGCCTTCCGGGCCCAGCCGGCGCCAGAGAACGTCACGCGCATTGCCGGGGTCGCCCTGCACGTAGAGCTGGGTGGTCAGCAACTCCTGGCGGTCCAGCCGCACCTTGGCGTGGATGTGCGGCGTGCGGCCGGTGTAGGGCACGGGGCGCAGCGTGCGGAAGCGGTAGCGCCCGTCGCGACCCAGGGTCACGCGGCCGAAGCCCTGGAAGGCCGGATCGGCCCGGTTGCCGTCGCCAGGGTGGTGGTAGTGGCCCTGGTGGTCGCACTGCCAGATTTCCACCACGCCACCGCTCAGGGGCCGGCCCCGGGTGTCGGTCACCGTGCCCGTCAGCCAGGTGACCTGCCCGGGCGCTTCGGGGGCCGTGCCGTTGCGCAGCAGGTCGAAGTCGGTGTCTGCCGGCAGGCTCACCGGGTAGAACGGGCCTTCGGTCTGGCTCGGGGTGGGGTTCAGTGCGTTGGGGGTGCGGGCCAGCGCCGGTGTCAGCCAAGCGGGGGCGGCGAGGCCGGCGCACAGGCCGGCGGCGCCCGCCAGCACGCGCCGCCGGGCGGGTGTGGCCGGGGCAGAACCCGGGAGCGGGGGGCGCAGGGGCATCATGGCAGGCCTTTCAGGTCGGGCCTGCGCTCCGGGCGGCCGGATGGCCGACGTTCAGAGGTCCAGCGCGATGCGGCAGACGCTGCGGTCGTCGCGCTCGCAGGCATCTGCTTGGAAACCGAGCGAGCGGGCGAGTTCCAGCATGGCGCTGTTTTCCTGCAGCACGGTGCCTTCGACGCGCCGCGTGCCGCGCTGGCGCAGGTGGTCGAGCAATTTGCCCATGAGCCGGCGGCCCAGGCCGCTGCCCTTGAGGTCCGAACGCACGATGACCCCGAATTCGGCGACGTCGTTGTCCGGGTCCACGTGGGCACGCACCGCACCCAGGGTTTCCTCGCCGCCTGCCGGCAGCGGCCGGGTGGCGATGAAAGCCATCTCGCGCGCGTAGTCGATCTGCGTCAGCCGCGCCAGTTCGCTGTGTTCGATGCTGCGCCGGCTGTGGAAGACGCGCAGGCGGATGTCTTCCGGGTCGAGCCGCTCCAGGAAGGCCAGGTGCTGGGCCTCGTCCTCCGGGCGGATCGGCCGCAGCGTGAGCGGCCCGCCGCGCCAGTCAAGGGTCTCGACCAGCTCCACCGGGTAGGGCCGGATGGCGAAGTTCGCCGCGCCCGCGGGGCGCTGGGCCGACACCCGCACCCGCGCGTCCAGCGCCACCGCGCCTTCGTGGTTGGCCAGCAGCGGGTTGATGTCGAGCTCGGCGATTTCGGGCACCTCGGCCAGCAGCTGCGACACCGCGACCAGCACGCGCGCGATGCCGTCAAGGTCGGCCGCGGGTTCGTCGCGGTAGCCCTGCAGCAGTTTGTGGATGCGCGTGCGGGCGATTTGCGCCCGGGCCAGCGGCGTGTTCAGGGGCGGCAGGGCGAGCGCGCGGTCGGCCAGCACCTCGACGGCGGTGCCGCCGGCGCCGAACAGGATCACCGGGCCGAACACGCGGTCGACACTGGCGCCCACGATGAGTTCGTGCGCGTGTTTCTTGCGCACCATGGGCTGCACGGTGAAGCCCTGCACGTCGGCGTCGGGGCGCAACTGGCACACGCGCGCCAGCATGCTGGTGCAGACCTCGCGCAGCTCGTCGGCGTTGCCGATGTTCAGCCGAACGCCACCCACATCGGACTTGTGGCTGATGGCGTGCGAGAGGATCTTGATCACCACCGGGTAGCCCAGCGCATCGGCGACCGCCACCGCCTCGGCGGCACTGGGGCCGACCACGCGCGTGGGCACCACGGGCAGGCCGGCCGCAGCCAGCAGGGATTTGGCCTCCGGCTCGGTGAGGATCTCGCGGCCTTCGGCCAGCACGGCGTCGACGATGGCGCGGATGGTCGGCAGGTCGGGGGCCAGCGCCGCGTCGCGGGCGGGCGGGGTTTCCAGCAGTTCGGCCTGGTGCAGCCGGAAGGTGCGTAGAAAGGAGAAGGCGCGCACGGCCTCTTCGGGCGTGTTGAAGTCGGGCACGCCGGCGTCGCGGAACCGGCGCCGCGCCTCGGCCACGGCGCGGTCGCCCAGCCAGCAGCCCAGCATGCGGTGCGGCGCCTTGGCCACCTGGGGCAGCAGGGCCTCGGCGATCTGTGTGCTGGGCACGATGGCGGTGGGGGCGTGGATGAACAGCACGGCGCTGGCGGTGTCTTGCGCGAGCGCGTCCATCGCCGCCACGTAGCGCGAGGCGGGTGCGTCGCCGATGATGTCCACCGGGTTGGCGCGCGACCAGTTGCCCGGCAGCACCGCGTCCAGGCGCCGCAGCATGGCGTCGTCCAGCGGGGCCAGCGGCACGTTCAGCGCGGCCGCTTCGTCGGCGGCCATCACGCCCGCGCCGCCACCGTTGGTCAGCACGATCAGTCGCTCCGACGGGCCGTCGCGGAAGCGCGCCAGCGTTTCGGCGGCCAGGAACAGGTCGTGCAGCGTGAGCACGCGCAGCATGCCGGCGCGCGCGATGGCGGCGTCGAACACCGCGTCGGAGCCGGCGAGGGCGCCAGTGTGCGAGGCCGCAGCGGCCTGCCCGGCGGCCGAGCGCCCGGCCTTGACCACGATCACCGGCTTGTTGCGCGCCGCCGCGCGCGCGGCCGACATGAATTTGGGGCTTTCGTCGATGCTCTCGATGTAGAGCAGGATGGCGCGGGTCTTCGGGTCGCTGCCGAGGAAGTCGAGCAGGTCGCCGAAGTCGACGTCGGCCCGCTCGCCGAGCGAGACGAAGTGCGAAAACCCGATGCCGCGCGCGGCCGCCCAGTCCAGCATGGCCGTGACCAGGGCGCCTGACTGCGAGACAAAGGCCAGCTCGCCCGGCTGGGCGCCGATGTGCGCGAAGCTGGCGTTCAGCCCCAGGTGTGGCACCAGCATGCCGATGCAGTTGGGCCCGAGGATGCGCAGCGTGTGCCGGCGCGCGGCGTCGAGCATGGCCTGCTTGGCGGCCTTGTCGAGGCCGGCGGTGACGACGATGGCAGCCCGCGTGCCGCGTGCGCCAAGCTGGCGGATCAGCGGCGCCACCGTGTCCGGCGGCGTGCAGATGACGGCCAGATCCGGCGCTTCGGGCAGCGCATCGGTATTTTTGTAGGCCTTGTGCTGGCCCAGGTGGCTGTATTTGGGGTTGACCGGGTAGAGCCGGCCGGCAAAACCGCCCTGGGCAAGGTTGCGCCAGACCGTGGCGCCCACGCTGGCGGCGCGCTCGGAGGCGCCGAACACGGCCACCGAGGCCGGGGAAAACAGGGCGTCAAGGTGGCGGATGCTCATGAGTCGGTCTTTCCGGGTTCCCCCTTTTTGGACGACATGAAGGCGACCAGGGCCAGCCGCATGGCTTCTTCCACCGACATGTCCACGGGCGTGGTCCAGCTGCGAGGCACGAACACCGTGTAGCCGCCGATCATGTAGCCCATCGGCAGGTAGACGGCAACCTGGTCGCGCTCGCCCAGCTGCCCGGGCAGGCCCTTCATGTTTTGCCGGGTCACCAACCCGATGATGCCCATCTCGCCGCCGGGCACGTTGAGCACCACCACCTGCTGGGCGTCCTGTTCGTGCGGCGCGAAATAGTCGGCGAAGTTCTTGAGCGAGGAATAGATGCTCTTGACCAGCGGCAGGTTGGTGAAGGGCAGCTCGATCAGGGACAGCAGGCGTCCGGTGATGGGCTGCGAGACCAGGAATCCCAGCGCCAGGATCAGCAGCGCGCCCAGGGCGATGCCCAGGCCCGGCAGGTAGAACTCGCCCGTGAACGGGCGCAGCAACTGCATGGCGGTGTGCTCGGCCCACGAAACGAGCAGGTAGAGCACGTACACCGTGATCGCCAGCGGCAGCAGGGTGATGAGGCCGCGCAGGAAATACTGCGACAGGCGGTGTGCCGGTGGATCGGCCGGGGTGGACGAAGGCGGGGGTGTCATGGTGCAATCAGCATAGCAGCCGCTGGCGGCGAAATCGAGGCAAGCCGAGACCCGGTCTTGCATTCCGCCCAGCCGCCCCCAGTTGTGCTTTCCTGCATTCTTCGGGAACGCCGGGCCCGCGCCCAGGCTCCCACATGACATGAACACAGTTTCCGACTTCCTCGGCCGCGTGTTGCGCGGTCTGGTCCGCCTGGCTCTGGTGCTGGCTGCGGGCGTTTTTGTGCTGAGCTTTCTGCTGGCCGCCGTCGTGGTGGTGCTGGGGATGTCGCTGTGGTCGCTGATCACGGGGCGCAAGCCGGCGCCGGTGGTGATGTTCACCCGCATGCGCGAGCAGTCGCGGCGCTATGCGCAGGGCGTCTGGCCGGGGGCGGCTGCGTCGGGCGACGTGCTCGACGTGGAGGCCACCGAAGTGCAGGACGGTGGCGCGCGCCCCGATCGGCCGCTGCAGCGCCTGCCCTGAGCCAGCCCTTCCTCAGTCCGCTGCCGGCGCCGCCCGGCGCTGCAACGCCAGGTCGTAGAGCCGGTTGCGCGGCGCGCCGGTGATGTCGGCGCACACCTTCACGGCCGTCTTGACCGGCAGTTCGGCCAGCAGCCGGTCCAGCGTCTTCAGCGTGGCCGCATCCAGGGTGTCGTCGTCCGCGCGGGTCGGCGCCGGGTGGAGGATCAGGGCGAACTCGCCGCGCTGCCGGTTCGGGTCGGCGTCGAACCACGCCGGCAGCGCCGAAGCCGGCATCTGCGCGACCTGCTCGAACTGTTTGGTCAGTTCCCGGCCCACGGTGACGGCGCGTTCTCCCAGCACCGCCAGATCGGCCGCCAGGGCCACGATGCGGTGCGGCGCTTCCAGCAGCACCGTGGTGCGGGGGTCGGCGGCCAGCGCCTGAACGGCCTGGCGCCGCTCGGTCGATTTCGGGGGCAGGAAGCCGGCAAAGACGAACCGGCTGTCACCGCCTCCCAGCCCGGCCACGCTCAGCAAGGCGGTGACGCTGCTGGCCCCGGGCAGCGGCACGCAGCGCAGGCCGGCGGCCGCCACGGCAGCACACAGGCGTGCCCCCGGATCGCTCACGCCTGGCGTGCCGGCGTCGCTCACATAGGCCACCCTTCCCCCCGCTTGCAGGCGCTGCACCACGGTCTGTGCCGCCTGGGCTTCGTTGTGTTCGTGCAGGGCCAGCAGCGGTTTGTGCAGGCCGTAGGCCTGCAGCAGCGCGGCGGTGTGCCGGGTGTCCTCGCAGGCGACCGTGTCGGCCAGGTCCAGCACGTGCAAGGCCCGCAGGCCGATATCGGCCAGGTTGCCGATGGGGGTCGCCACCATGTACAGCGTGCCCTGCGGATAATGCTGCGATCCGGCCAGCTCACGGGCAGCGGCCAGCAGGGAAGGGGAGGTAGGGGGCAATGTGGAATTTCCGGAAAACGGCGGCCACCACGACCAAGCAACGGGGCGACGCGGCCGAAGAGGTCGCTCTGGCGCACCTGCAGCGGCAGGGTCTGCGGCTGGTGCAGCGCAACTTCCGCTCGCCCGGCCGGGGCGGGGGTGAGGTCGATCTGATTATGCGCGAGCCCGACGGCACGCTGGTGTTTGTGGAGGTGCGCCAGCGCTCAGGTGCCAGCCGGGGCGGTGCGGGCGGCAGCATCACGGCGCTCAAGCAACGGCGCATCGTGTTTGCGGCGCGGCACTTTTTGCACCGCCAGGGGTCTGAACCGCCATGCCGTTTCGATGTGATCCTGCTCGACGGGCCTGCGGCCGAAGGTCAGGCGCCTTCGATCGAATGGCTGCGCGCAGCCTTTGATGCTTCTGCAAGCTTTTGATACACCGACGCTCGCTATCATCCATGCCATGCTTTTGCAACGCATCCAGCAACAGTTCATCGACAGCGCGGACCTGAAGTACCAGTGTGCGCAAACCCTTTCACCGGCCGTGGAAGCGGCCACCGGCGCCCTGCTGGCCTGCGTGACCGGCGGCGGCAAGGTGCTCGCCTGCGGCAACGGGGCCTCGGCCGCCGCCGCGCAGCATTTTGCGGTCAGTTTTGTCGGGCGCCATGAGCGCGAGCGCCCCGAACTGGCCGCCTTGTCGCTGGCTTCGGACGCGGCCCTGATCACCGGCATCAGCACCGATTTCGATGGCCGCTCGGTGTTCGCGCGCCAAGTGCGCGCGCTGGGCCAGTCCGGCGACGTGTTGCTGGTGCTGTCCACCAGCGGCAATTCGGCCAATGTGCTGGCGGCCGTGGAAGCCGCGCACGAGCGCGACATGACCGTGGTGGCGCTGACCGGGGCCCGCGGCGGCGGCCTCGTGCAGACGCTGCGCGACACCGACGTGCACGTGTGCGTGCCCCACGAGCAGCCGGCCCGGATTCTCGAAGTGCACCACCTGGTGCTGCACTGCCTGTGCGATGGCGTGGACGCGCAATTGCTGGGGGTGCCCGATTCCTTGACCACCGAACAGGAGCTTGCCTCATGAAAACCTCTTTCTCCCCGAGCCGATGGACCCTGGGCCTGCTGGGCGTCGCGGCGCTGTCGGCCGCGCTCTCGGCGTGTGCCCCGCTGGTGGTGGGCGGCGCCGTGGCGACGGGCGCGATGGTGGCCGTGGACCGGCGTTCCTCCGGGGCGCAACTGGACGACCAGGCCATCGAACTGCGTGCTGCCAGCCGCATCCGCGACCAGATGGGGTCGCGGGCCCGCATCAATGTGACCAGCTACAACCGGCGCGCCCTGCTCACGGGTGAGGTGGCCAATGAGCGCGACAAGGCGCTGGCCGAGCAGGTCGTCAAAGGGGTGGACAACGTGGCCGGTGTCTTCAACGAACTGGGCATCACCAACAGCCCTTCGCTCAAGGAGCAGGTGGCCGATACCGTGCTCACGGGTCGGGTCAAGGCCGGGCTGGTCGACACCAAGGGCCTGTCGACCTCGGCCTTCAAGGTGGTCAGCGAGCGGGGCACGGTGTACCTGATGGGCCGCGTGACGGCCCGCGAAGCCGATCAGGCCACCGAGGTCGCGCGCACCACCCAGGGGGCGCAGCGCGTGGTGCGGGTGCTGGAAATCATCAGCGACGAAGAGCTGGCGCGCATCCAGTCGTCGTCCCCCGGCACCAGCAACTGATGCGTGCGTGGGCCGGGTCCACCGGCCCGCAACGGATCAGCGCAGGCGCTTGATCAGGCTGGACGTGTCCAGCCGGTGACCGCCCATGGCCTGCACGTCGGCATAGAACTGGTCGACCAGTGCGGTCACGGGCAGACGGGCGCCGTTGCGTTTGGCCTCGTCGAGCACCAGACCGAGGTCCTTGCGCATCCAATCCACGGCGAAGCCGAAGTCGAACTGGTCGGCGACCATGGTCTTGCCGCGGTTGTCTAGCTGCCAGCTCTGGGCCGCCCCCTTGCCGATCACGTCCAGCACGAGGTTCACGTCCAGGCCTGCCTTCTGGCCGAATGCAATGGCCTCCGAGAGGCCCTGGACCAGGCCGGCGATGCAGATCTGGTTGACCATCTTGGTCAGTTGCCCGGCACCGCTGCCGCCCATGAGGGTGAAGGCGCGGGAGAAAGCCATCGCCACCGGGCGGGCCGCGTCGAAGGCGGCGGTATCGCCGCCACACATCACGGTCAGTGCGCCGTTCTGCGCACCGGCCTGGCCGCCCGAAACCGGGGCGTCCACGAAGGCCAGCCCCAGATGCTTTGCCGCACCGTGCAGTTCGCGCGCCACGTCTGCCGAGGCGGTCGTGTGGTCCACGAAGATGCCACCGGGTTGCAGGCCGGCGAAGGCGCCGTCCGCGCCCAGCGTGACCGCGCGCAGGTCGTCGTCGTTGCCGACGCAGCAGAACACGATGTCGGCGCCCATGGACGCCTCGCGCGGAGTGCCTTGGGCCGAACCGCCGAACTCGGCCACCCAGGCCTGGGCCTTGGCCGGCGAGCGGTTGTAGACCGTCACCGCATGCCCGGCCCGTGCCAGGTGCCCGGCCATGGGGAAGCCCATGACACCGAGCCCGAGAAAAGCGACTTTCTTCGGCGCTGTGGATTCGTAGGTTTTGGCGGCGATGCTGCTCATGGATGGGGTCTTCGAAAAAGAAGGGACGTTCACCAAGAAACGCTGCGCAACCGGCTTCGCCGGGCCGCAGGCATGGGGCCCCTTGAGGGGTGACGCGCCGCAGGCGCGGCGCGGGGGATCAAACGATGGTGAGGTGCTCGGTGCCGGCGGCCAGGTCCAGCGTGCGGGCGCGCTGGCTGTAGAGCTTGATCTGCAGCCGCAGGTCGTTGAGCGAGTCGGCGTTGCGCAGAGCGTCTTCGAGCGTGATGATGTTGGCCTCGAAGGCTTCGTACAGCGCCTGATCGAAGGTCTGCATGCCGATGTTGGTGCTCTTCTTCATGATCTCCTTGATCTCGGCGACATCGCCCTTGAAGATCAGATCCGCGATCAATGGGGAGTTGAGCATGATCTCGACCGCTGCGTAGCGGCCCTTGCCGTCCTGGCGCGGCACCAGCCGCTGCGAAATCAGGGCGCGCAGGTTCAGCGACAGGTCCATCAGCAGCTGGGGGCGGCGCTCTTCAGGGAAGAAGTTGATGATCCGGTCCAGGGCCTGGTTGGCGCTGTTGGCGTGCAGCGTGGCCAGGCACAGGTGCCCGGTTTCGGAGAACTGGATCGCGTACTCCATGGTGTCGCGATCACGGATTTCGCCCATCAGAATCACGTCGGGTGCCTGCCGCAGCGTGTTCTTGAGCGCGATCTGCCAGTTGTCCGTGTCCAGTCCCACCTCGCGCTGCGTGACCACGCAGTTCTTGTGCGGGTGCACGAACTCGATCGGGTCTTCGATCGTGATGATGTGGTCCTGGGTGTTTTCGTTGCGCCAGTCGACCATGGCGGCCAGCGAGGTGGACTTGCCCGAGCCGGTGGCGCCCACGAGGATGCACAGCCCGCGCTTGCCAGTGGCCACTTCCTTGAGCACCTGGGGCAGGCCCAGCACGTCGATGGTCGGCAGCACCGCCGGAATGGTCCGCAGCACCATGCCGATCTTGCCCTGCTGCACGAAGGCGCTGACCCGGAAGCGCCCGATGCCGGGCGGCGAAATCGCGAAGTTGCACTCGTTGGTGCGTTCGAACTCGGCCGCCTGTTTGTCATTCATGATCGAACGCGCCAGCGCCAGGGTGTGGGTGGCATTCAGGGGCTGCGGCGAGACCTTGATGACCTTGCCATCCACTTTGATGGCGGGCGGAAACTCGGCCGTGATGAACAGATCGCTGCCGCTGCGGCTGAGCATCAGCTTGAGCAGGTCGTTGATGAACTTGGATGCCTGATCGCGTTCCATGAGAGGGCCTTTGCGCGGACTGAAGCGGAAACGGAGGACTGCTGCGGGGACTCAGGTGGCGGGCGAGTGGCAGGGGCTGGGCACGATCAACCCGGGAAGTTTTCGGGAATCTTGGCCTTGCCGCGGGCTTCGGCCGGGCTGATGACGTTGCGGCGCACCAGGTCGGCCAGGTTCTGGTCGAGCGTCTGCATGCCCATCGAGTTGCCGGTCTGGATGGCCGAGTACATCTGGGCCACCTTGTTCTCGCGGATCAGGTTGCGGATGGCGCTGGTGCCGATCATGATTTCGTGCGCGGCCACGCGCCCGCTGCCATCCTTGAGCTTGCACAGCGTCTGCGCGACCACCGCCACCAGCGATTCCGACAACATGGCGCGGACCATGTCCTTTTCTTCGGCGGGGAACACGTCGATGATCCGGTCGATGGTCTTGGCCGCGCTGCTGGTGTGCAGCGTGGCGAACACCAGGTGGCCCGTTTCGGCCGCCGTCATGGCCAGGCGGATGGTTTCCAGGTCGCGCAATTCACCGACGAGGACCGCATCCGGGTCTTCCCGCAGGGCCGAGCGCAGGGCGTTGGCAAAACTCAGGGTGTGCGGACCGACCTCGCGCTGGTTGACCAGGCACTTCTTGGATTCGTGCACGAATTCGACCGGATCCTCGATGGTCAGGATGTGGCCGTATTCGGACTCGTTGAGGTGGTTGACCATGGCCGCCAGGGTGGTGGACTTGCCCGAGCCGGTGGGCCCGGTCACCAGCACCAGGCCGCGCGGGCGCAAGGCCAGATCGGCAAAGATCTTGGGGGTGTTGAGCTGCTCCAGCGTCAGCACCTTGCTGGGAATGGTCCGGAACACGGCGCCAGCGCCCCGGTTCTGGTTGAACGCATTGACGCGAAAGCGCGAAAGCCCTTCGATTTCGAACGAGAAATCCACCTCCAGGAATTCTTCGTAGTGCTTGCGCTGGCTGTCGTTCATGATGTCGTACACCATGGCGTGGACTTGCTTGTGGTCCAGCGGCTCGACGTTGATGCGTCGCACGTCGCCGTGCACCCGTATCATGGGCGGCAAGCCAGCGGAAAGGTGCAGATCGGAAGCCTTGTTCTTGGCGGCAAAGGCAAGCAGTTGGGTGATATCCATCCCGATTCCCGTATGGCGTGTTGGTGCGACAACCGATTATGACGACGATTGAGGGCAATCTCCAGCAAGTTCGCGGTGCGATCGCCACAGCCTGTGAACAGGTTGGCCGGACTGTGGACAGCGTCCGACTCCTGGCGGTCTCCAAAACCTTCGGACCCGATGCCGTGGTGCAGGCCTGGCGCGCCGGGCAGGACGCCTTTGGCGAGAACTACATCCAGGAAGGGGTGGAGAAAATGCTGGCCGTGCGCGAGCAGTGCCCGCAGGCGCTGCTGCAGTGGCACTGCATCGGCCCCATCCAGAGCAACAAGACCCGCCTCGTGGCCACGCATTTCGACTGGGTGCAGTCGGTGGACCGGCTCAAGATCGCCCAGCGCCTGAGTGAGCAGCGCCCACCGGAGGCACCGCCCTTGCAGGTCTGCCTGCAGGTCAATGTCGACGGGGGGGCGAACAAGGCCGGCGTGGCGCCAGACGCGCTGGAGGCGCTGGCCGAGGCCGTGGCACCGCTGCCCCGGTTGCGCCTGCGTGGGCTGATGTGCATTCCCGAACCGGCCGAGACCTGGGAAGCACAGGTGGCTGTGTTCCAGCGCGCGCGGGCGCTGTTCGACCGGCTCAACGAGCGGGGCTACGGGCTGGACACGCTGTCCATGGGCATGAGCGAGAACCTGCCCGCAGCGATTGCGGCCGGGTCCACCCTGGTGCGAGTGGGGCGCGGAGTGTTCGGCTTCCGCGCTCGCAAGACCACCGGCTGAGCCGGCGGGCATCGGCCTTCAGCTCAGCGCACCACCGGCTTGATGTTGCCGCACTGGGCGTTGAGCCAGCGGCCCGTGCCTTCCACGGTGGTGTTCATGGTCTTGCCGGCTTGCGCGGTCTTGACCTGCATCTTCATGTCGTAGCCGGTATCGCCACGGAAGGTGTAGGTGCCTTCGCCCGATGACTGCGGGTCCTTGCAGGCGAAGCTGAGCTTGACCGTGTTGCCGGTGCGGGAGTGGATCTTGGTGGTGCAGTCGCCTTCGGCCTGCGTGGGCAGATCGTTGCGTGCGGCCATTTCGGGTGTGATGCAGATCTGCATGGCCATGGCGCCGCCGGCCCCTTGCCCGATCTTCAGCCCCTGCGAGGCCATCATGTCTTCCATCTGCTTGCGTTGCGCCGGGGGCAGGCTGGCCAGTTGCTGGCGCATCTGGGCCATGGCCTGGTCCACTTCGGGGTTGCCGCCGACCTTGGACTGGATTTCCCACAGACCGGGTTTGGTGGTCTGGGCCATGGCGGTGGCGGACAGCAAGGTCAGCACGGGCAGGCTCCGGCGGAGCAGGGAAAGGCGCATCGGGTTCTCCATGAATCGGCGAAAGGAAAGACCGCATTGTGTCTTGCCCTCCGGTGCGTGCCTACCCCCCGGTTGGGGGGCTCAGAGCGGCAGCCGGCTGCTGTTCTTCACCTCTTCCATCACCGCATAGGTGCGCGTCTCGCGCACACCCGGCAGTTCCCACAGCACCCGGCCGGCGAAGTCGCGGTAGGCGGCCATGTCGGCCATGCGGGTCTTGAGCAGGTAGTCGAAGCCGCCGGCCACCATGTGGCACTCCATGATTTCGTCGCGGACCTGAATCGCCGCTTTGAATTCGTTGAACACGTTGGGGGTGGTGCGGTCGAGCAACACCTCGACGAAGACCAGCATGCCGCGTCCGAGCTGGAGCGGGTTCAGCCGCGCCTCGTAACCCAGGATGTAGCCGTCGCGCTGCAGGCGTTGGGTGCGTGCCAGCACGGCGGTGGGCGACAGCGCCACGGCCTCGGCCAGCTTGAGGTTCGAGATCCGCCCGTCAGCCTGGAGAACTTTCAGGATGCGTAGGTCGATGCGGTCAATTTCTGGGGTGTGGTCAATCATGGGTGGTGAATTATCCTGTCCCAACTAAAAAAACAGCGAAAAATTCATTGATGGGGTCATCAGACTGTCGGTATTCGCTGTTCCATCCCGCTCCGGAGAACCCCCATGCCTCGCCGCATCGACCGACTGCCTTTTCCCTACCGGCCCGAAGCCGAGACCGTGGCCCAGCGCCTGGCTGCCTTGCAGGGGGCGCTGGACTGGGCGGCGGTGGCCCAGGCGGCCGCGCCCTGGGTGCGGGCGGTGCGCGAGAACCCGCCGCCTTTCTGGGCCATGGAAAGCCTGCTCAAGGAGTACCCGATCTCCAGCGCCGAAGGGCTGGCGCTGATGCGCCTGGCCGAGGCGCTGCTGCGGGTACCCGATGTCGAAACCGCCATCGCGCTGACCGCAGATCAACTGGGCCGGGCGGATTTCGACGGTGCGGCGCACGCCACCGCCGGGCCGGCCCCTGTTGGCGCGGGCCTTCTTGGGCAGCCTGGCGAAACCAGGGGAGGGGGGCAGGTCTCGGCGCTGGCGCGGCTCTCGTCCAGCGCCATCGCCTTGTCCAAACACTTCCTGCCCGAGTCCGGCCACGAACCCGGCCTGATGGCCAAGCTGGGCGCGCGTACCGTGGTGGCGGCCACGCTGCGGGCCGTGCAGTTGCTGGGCCGGCAGTTCGTGCTGGGCCAGACCATCGCCGAGGGCATGAAGGAGGCCGCGGCTGCGCGCAAGAATCAGGCAAACCTGCGGGTGCTGCCGGGCCGTGCCAAGGCGGAACAGGCGTTTGCGGGGAGCAGCGACCCACGCACCGGTGGCGCAGGGGGGCTCTGGTTCAGCTACGACATGCTGGGAGAAGGCGCGCGCACCGCGGCCGACGCGCTGCGCTACCAGGCCAGTTACGCGGACGCCATCGCGGCGATCGCGAAGGGGGCCGATCCCGCACGCCATCCGTCGCAGAACGACGGCATCTCGATCAAGCTCAGCGCCTTGCACCCTCGCTATGAAGACGCGCAACACGGTCGCGTGATGGCCGAATTGGTGCCGCGCGTGTGGTCCTTGTGCCAGGCTGCGGCTGCGGCCAACCTCAACCTGACCATCGACGCCGAAGAGGTCGACCGGCTCGAACTGTCGCTGGAGGTGTTCGAGGCGCTGGCGGCGCGTGTGGCCCAACACTGCCCGCAGTGGCCTGGCCTGGGCCTGGCGATGCAGGCTTACCAGACGCGTGCGGTGGAGCTGATTGATCACGTGGCTTCGCTGGCCCGGCAATACCGGATCCGCTTCATGTGCCGGCTGGTCAAGGGAGCCTATTGGGACGCCGAGATCAAGCGCGCGCAGGAACAGGGTTTGCCGGCCTACCCGGTGTTCACCCACAAGCACCATACCGACGTGAGCTACCTGGCGTGCGCCCAGGCACTGCTGGGGGCTCCCGACGCGATTTTTCCGCAGTTCGCCACCCACAACGCCGGCACCATCGCGGCCATCCTGCAAATGGCCTCGCGCAAAGGGGTGCCGTTCGAACTGCAGCGCCTGCACGGCATGGGCGAAGGCATCTACCGCGAGGTCCTCAAGAACCCGCTGGTGAGCTGTCGCGTCTACGCCCCGGTGGGCGCGCACCGCGACCTGCTGGCCTATCTGGTGCGCCGCTTGCTGGAGAACGGCGCCAATTCGTCTTTCGTGCACCAGTTGGCCGACGAGTCGGTGGGCATGGACGAATTGCTGATCTCGCCGCTGCGGCTGGAGCCGGACGGTTCACTGCCGCTGCCGCCGGAGCTGTACGGTGCGGCGCGGGCCAACAGCAGTGGCCGCGACCTGGCCGTGGTCGTCCAGCGCGACGAACTGCTGGCGGCGCACGCGGCCTGCACCGTGCCTGTGGTGCCTGAGGCCAAGGCCGATCAGGCAACCGACGCGGTGGCACGTGCCATCAGCGCCTTCGCGGCCTGGAACCACACGCCGGTGGCGCAGCGTGCCGCCGTGCTGCGCTTCGCCGCCGACACGCTGGACGCTGCGCTGCCGCGCTTTGGCGCCCTGCTGGTCAAAGAGGCGCACAAGACCTGGGGCGACGCCGTGTCCGAGGTGCGCGAGGCGGTGGACTTTCTGCGCTACTACGCCAACGAGGCCGAGCGCGTGATGCCGCCACAGACCTTGCCAGGCCCCACGGGCGAGAGCAACACGCTGCGCCTCGAAGGCCGCGGCGCCTGGGTCTGCATCAGCCCCTGGAACTTCCCGCTGGCGATCTTCGTGGGCCAAGTTGCGGCGGCGCTGGCCACCGGCAACACCGTGTTGGCCAAGCCGGCCGAGCAGACGCCGGCGGTGGCGCTCGAAGCCGTCAAACTGCTGCACGCCGCCGGCATCCCGCCAGACGCGCTGCAGCTGTTGCATGGCCCGGGCGAGACGGTGGGCGCCGCGCTGGTGGCCGCACCCGGCGTGGCCGGCGTGGTGTTCACGGGCTCCACCCAGGTCGCCAAGATCATCCAGCGCGCGTTGGCGGCCAAGGACGGGGCCATCGTGCCGCTGATCGCCGAAACCGGCGGCATCAACGCCATGCTGGTCGACAGCACGGCCTTGCCCGAGCAGGTGGCCGACGCGGTGGTGCAGAGCGCCTTCCGCAGTGCCGGGCAACGCTGCTCGGCGCTGCGTCTGCTGTGCGTGCACGAGGCGATCGCCGACGGCGTGATCGAGATGATCCAGGGCGCGGCGAAGGAACTCGTGGCCGGCGATCCGTCGCAGTTGGCGACCGACCTTGGGCCGGTGATCGATGCCGAGGCCTTCGACAACATCCAGCGCCACCTGCTCCGTCTCCACGGAAGCGCCCAGGCGCTGCTGCCCAGTACCGATGCGGTGCCTGTGCTGCCCAATTTGGTTGCGCCCCAGATGTTTGAAGTGAACGCCATTGCCGACGTGACCGCTGAAATCTTCGGCCCGGTGCTGCAGGTGGTGCGCTGGCGCGGTGAGCCGATGGACGTGATCCGCCAGATCAACGCGCTGGGCTATGGCCTGACGCTGGGCATCCAGACCCGCATCGACAGCCGCGCGCAGGCGCTGGCCGCGGCGGCGCGGGTGGGCAACGTTTATGTCAACCGCAACATGATCGGCGCCGTGGTGGGCGTTCAGCCCTTCGGCGGCGAAGGCCTCAGCGGCACCGGACCCAAGGCCGGCGGGCCCAATTATCTGTTGCGCTTTTGCGCCGAACAGACGCTGACCATCAACACCACCGCGGCGGGGGGCAATGTGACGCTGCTGGCCGCAGGCTGAGCCGGTTGCGCGCGGGGCGCGCTATCAGACCAGATCGCCGTAGCCGGTGTTGCGCACCCCGGTGCCCCCTGAGGGCGGGGCGGTCTGGTTGACGTTCACCCAGAACTCGCAGACGTGTTTCATTGCGTTGAGAAACTGCGCGAATTCGGTCGGCTTGGCGATGTAGGCGTTGGTGCCGGCGTCATAGGCGCGCTGCAGGTCGCTGGGCTCGGTGGAGGATGTGAGCACGACCACCGGAATGTTGTGCAGCGTGTCCGAACCCTTGATTTCCTTGAGCACGCCGATGCCATCAAGCAGCGGCATCTTCAGGTCCAGCAGCACCAGGATCGGGTCGCCCACGGGCCGTCCGCTGAAGTGGTCGCGCCGGTGCAGGTAGTCCAGCGCCTGCATGCCATCGGACACGTGCGTGACCCGGTGGTCCAGACCATAGCGCGCCAAGGCCAGCTTGGTCAGTTCGGCGTCGTCGGGGTTGTCTTCGACGAGCAGGATGGCTTCTGCGTGATGGTTCATGGTCACAGGGAGGCAAGGAATGAGTCTGGTGCGCTGTCCGAAGAAGGGGCGCTCTCGAAGGGCAACGAAAAGTGGAACACGCTGCCTTCCCCGAGACGACTCTCCGCCCAGATGCTGCCACCGTGACGCTCGATGATGCGACGGGTCAGGGCCAATCCGATGCCCGTTCCCTCGAATTCCGACGCGCGATGCAGACGCTGGAACACGCCAAACAGTTTCTGTGAGTATTTTGTATCAAAGCCCACGCCGTTGTCACGGACATAAAAGGTGTAGCCGACGGCTGGATCAACGCTCCAGCCGATTTCGATGCGGGCGCAGGCGCGGGGACGGGTGTATTTGTAGGCATTGCCCAACAGATTGGCCCAGACTTCGCGCAGCAGCAGGCCGTCGCCCTGCACGACCGGCAGGTCGGGGGCGATCACCCATTCGATGGTGCGACCCTCCGTGTCGTGGGCGAGCTGCGCCACCACGGCGTCCACCAGCAAGGCAAAGTCGACCGAGGTCATGTTCACCGCCGCACGGCCGAGCCGGGAGAACGCCAGCAAACCATCGATCAGCTGGCTCATGTGGCGCGCCGAGTTGGCGATGGTGTTCAGGTACTTGCGGGTGGCCTCGTCGGTGCGCCCGTGCAGATGCTCTTCCAGCAGGCTGACGAAGCTGGAGATGTGGCGCAGGGGCGAGCGCAGGTCGTGGGAGACCGAGTAGGAGAACGATTCGAGCTCCTTGTTGGCCGCCAGCAGTTGCTCGGTGCGTTCGGCCACGCGGTTTTCCAGCTCGTCGTTGATGTTGCGCATGAGGTCGTCCAGGCGCTTGGCGTCCGTCATGTCGCGGTTGATCCGGGCGAAGCCCTGCAACTCGCCACTGTCGTCCCGCAAGGCGATCAGCAGGGAGTGCGAAAAGTAGCGGGTGCCGTCCTTGCGCTCGTGCCAGCTCTGGAGCTCGTGCTGTCCGCGCGAAGCCGCCAGGCGCAGCATCTGTTCGGCCTTGGCGTGGGACGCCTCGGGGATGGTGCCGCGAAACAGCACCGAATAGTGGCGGCCGACGACTTCGGTCGGGGAATAGCCTTCCATGCGCTGGGCGCTGTCGGTCCAGTCGGTGATGCGGCCCTGGGCATCGAGGAAAAAGATGCAGTACTCGCGCAGGTTGTCCACCATCAGCCGGAAGCGTTGTTCGCTCTCCAGCAACTCGGCCGAGCGCTCGCGGATGCGGGTCTCGAGTTCGATGTTCAGGTGTTTGACGCGCTCTTCGACCTGTTTGCGGGCGGTGATGTCGATCAGCTGGATGAACACCCCTTGCACGGCGTCCTTGTGCAGGTCGGGCAGGTAGGACGCACGGATGAACATCGGCGCGCCGTCGACCGTGGTGCGCCAGGTCTCGAAATGCTGGGGCTCGCCCCGCAGCGCCGCTTTCAGCCGGGGTTCGACCTCCTGCCAGACGGTGGGCGACACGCACTGGCTGATGTGCAGGCCGGTGATCTTTTCGGGATCCAGGCCCAGCAATCGGTGGTGCTCAAGGTTGGCAAAACGGAAGCGCAGGGATGCGTCCAGGTAGGCGATCAACCCCGGGACGTGGTCGGTGATCGTCTGCATGAAGCGCTGCTGGTCACGCAGCGCCGCCTCGGCGGCCTTGCGTGCGGAGATGTCGACCACCGTGGTGTTGCTGCGCAGGAATTCGCCTTGCAGGTCGCGAACGGCCGACGAGGACAGCAGCGCGTGAAAGATGCTGCCGTCTTTGCGGCGGACCGCGTATTCGACGTTTTCCACCGGGACACCGGCAATCAGCCGCTGCAGGCGGTCTGCCAGCAGGGTCGCACGCTCCGGAAGCACGATGTCACGGAAGGACAGCCGGCCGATGACTTCTTCGCGGGTGTAGCCCAGCCAGCCCAGTTCGGTGTCGTTGATCGAGACGAAGACCCCGTTCCGGTCCAGCGAGTGGTAGCCGCAGGGGGCGTGGTCATAGAGCGCCTGCGACAGGGACAGCGCCTCGTGCAACTGCCGGTTGATGCGCTGCACGCTGTCTTCCGAGGCTTTGCGCTCGGTGATGTCCAGCATCTGGATGATCAGCCCCTGGACCTCGCCGTCCTGGCGGTACGGGGTGTATTCGACGCTGGCGTAGAAGCGGTGGCCGTCGGGGAAAGTGCGTTCGCCTTCGAAACGCTGCGATTCGCCCCGCAGGGCGGCTGCCAGGCGTTCCCGTGCGGGCTCGTAGTCGCGCGCCGGAGCGATCTGGCTCAGGTGCATGCCCACCAGATCGTCGGGTGAACCGCCGGTCCAGCGCGCGTACGCCGCGTTGGCAAAGCGGCAGCTCAGTTCGCGATCGAAAAAGGCGAGCTGGACCGGCACCGTGTTGGTCACCGCTTGCAGAAAGCTGCGCTGGGCGTGCAGGGCCGCTTCGGCTGCCTTGCGGGCGGTGATGTCCAGCAAGGTGCTGTTGGTGCGCAGGAACTGGCCGTTCTCATCGTAAACGGCGGTGCTGGAAGCCAGGGCCACGAACGGGCGTCCATCCGGCAGTTTGAGGCTGACTTCTTCGGGGTCGAGCCGGCCCGTGCGCATCAGCTGTTCGCGCCGCGCCTCTTGCTGTGCCAGGTATTCCGGCTGCACCAGATCGTGCGCACAGAGTTTGCCCTCCACCTCTTCCCGGGTGCGCCCGAGCCAGTTCAGTGCGGTCTGGTTCATCATCTGAACCACGCCGTGCATGTCCAGCGAGTAGTAGCCGCAGGGTGCGTGGTCGTAGAGTGCGCGGGCTTCCGACAGGGTGGTCTGCAGGCGTTCGTTGGCGAGGGCCAACTCTTCGGTCCGCTCCTTGACGCGCTGTTCCAGTTCGGCATTGAGGCGGCGCACCTCGTCCTGGCGCTCGTGCTGCTCGGTCACGTCGCGCGAGACGGCCAGCAGCATGACCGGCGAACCGTTGGCATCGAGGATGGGGGAAATCAGCGTGTCCCACCATTTGCCGCGCCCCTTGAACGTGGGCGCGAAGCCGAAGAACCGCGCATGTTCGCCGCGGCGGGCGCGTTTCACCGCATCCAGGGCGACGTCGTGGCCATCGTCGGGCCACCAGGTGGTCCAGTCGGATCCGCGGACCTGTTCAAAATCGTCGACCTCGACCAGTTTGCAGCCCTGCTGGGTCATCTGGAGCAAGCGCGCATCCAGATCCAGCACCTTGGTGCAGTCGGGGCTGCTGGCGATGATCTGCCGGTTGAGCTGGTCCTTGATCTGGGCGTCGGCCTCCAGCGTGCGCAGCCGCGAAACGTCCTGCACGAAGCCCAGGTGGCCAAACAGCTGTCCCCGGGCGTCGCGCTGCGGTACGTTGCGCACCAGCACGTGGCCGATGTCGTTGTCCGGCCGCTGGATCCGGAACTCCACATTCAGGCTTTCGCCCTGGCCAATGCCCTTGGCCCAGTGCGCCCGCACCTGGTCCACGTCGTCGGGGTGCAGGCGGGCGAACCAGCCGAAATTGGGGAAATCGGTGGCCTCCAGCGCGAAGATGCGGCACAGGGATTCGTCCACGTGCGTGAGCATGCCGACCGCGTCGGTGCGGAAAACCCCGATGGGAAAGACGCTGGCCAGGGCCGAAAACAGGGCTTCGTACTCCAGCTGTGCCTGCGAGGCCGGCTTGACGCCCAGGCCCACGACCGGCAGGTCGGCATCGGGTGTTTCGGGGGCGAGCTGGCGGGCGTACTGCTGGCGCAGCAACTGGTTTTCGTGCCGCAGGGCTTCGATTTCCTGCAGGAGCGCAGCCTCCCGGGCGGACGCAGGAACGTCTCCGGCCTTGGCGGCAGGGCCACCGTAGAGAGGGTACAGCGCGCTCATCGCGCCAACTGTACCCCAGCGTCGGAACGGGGTCTCTCGGATTTAGCCGTCAGAAACGGGGCAGTTCTGGAAACGCCAACTGCCCGCCGCGCACGAGCATCTTGCCGTATTCGGCGCAGCGGTGCGTGGTCGGAATCACCTTGCCAGGGTTGAGTAGTTCTTTGGTATCAAAGGCGTGCTTGACGGCGAACATCAGCCGGTTTTCTTCGGCGCTGAACTGCACGCACATGCTGTTGAGCTTTTCCACGCCGACGCCGTGTTCACCCGTGACGGTACCGCCCATGGCGACGCTGGTTTCCAGGATGTCGGCGCCGAACAGTTCGCAGCGGTGGAGCTGGTCGGGATCGTTGGCATCGAACAGGATCAGCGGGTGCAGGTTGCCGTCGCCGGCGTGGAAGACGTTGGCGCAGCGCAGGCCGTACTTCTGTTCCATCTGGCCGATGGCGATCAGGATGTCGGCCAGGCGTTTGCGCGGAATGGTCGAGTCCATGCACATGTAGTCGGGGCTGATGCGGCCCGACGCCGGGAAGGCGTTCTTGCGGCCGCTCCAGAAGCGCAGGCGCTCGGCCTCGTCCTTGCTCACCGCGATGGCGGTGGCGCCGCAGCCGCGCAGCACCGCGCTCATGCGGCCGATTTCCTCTTCCACCTCTTCGGGCGTGCCGTCGCTTTCGCACAGCAGGATGGCCTCCGCGTTCAGGTCGTAGCCGGCCTTGACGAAGTCTTCGACCGCGGCGGTCATGGGCTTGTCCATCATCTCCAGACCTGCCGGGATGATGCCGGCCGCGATGACCGAAGCCACCGCGTCGCCCGCCTTCTGGATGTCGTCGAAGCTGGCCATGATGCAGCGCGCCAGCAGGGGCTTGGGCACCAGCTTGACGGTGACTTCGGTGGTCACCGCCAGCATGCCTTCGCTGCCGATCACCAGCGACAGCAGGTCCAGGCCAGGCGTGTCGAGCGCGGTGCCGCCGAAGGTCACGGGCTCGCCCTCCACGGTGAAGCCGCGCACCTGCAGCACGTTGTGCACGGTCAGGCCGTACTTCAGGCAGTGCACGCCACCGGAGTTTTCGGCCACGTTGCCGCCGATGGTGCAGGCGATCTGGCTGCTGGGGTCGGGTGCGTAGTACAGGCCGTGCGGCGCGGCCGCCTCGCTGATGGCCAGATTGCGCACGCCGGCTTGCACGACAGCGGTGCGCGAACGGGGATCGATCGACAGGATCCGGTTGAATTTGGCCAGCGACATCGTCACGCCCAGCGCGTGCGGCATGGCGCCGCCCGACAGGCCGGTACCGGCGCCCCGGGCCACCACCGGCACGGCCAGCGCGTGGCAGGTCCGGAGCACGGCCGCGACCTGGTTTTCGGTTTCCGGAAGGGCCACCACCAGCGGCCGTTCGCGGTAGGCGGTCAGGCCGTCGCACTCGTAGGGCACGGTGTCCTCGGGTTGCCAGAGCAGCGCGTGGGCGGGCAGCACGGCCTGGAGCGCGCGCACCACCTCGGCCTGGCGGGCGGCGCGCTCGGCGCGGGTGACTTCGGCAGGGGCGGCGGCAGCGTTCATGCGCGGCAGTGTACGGGCGGAAGCCGGTGGGCGCATTGAAGAAACTTGCAGCGTCGTTTGAACGCGGTTGTGCGCGCGGGTGCCTGCCGGGTCTTGAAAAACCGCTGTCGGTTGCTATCTGGAGAGCACGGGGCGGGACCGAACCAGCCCCCAAACCCACCCACCGTTTTCAGGAGTCCAACATGAACCCTCTGATTGCCCGTTCCGGCCTCTTCGACGACTTCTTCAAGGACGTCGCCCCCGGCTTTTATGTCCGCCCGCTGCATGGCGATTCGCTGCCCTCGCCGTCGCAGATCAAGATCGACGTCAAGGAAACCCCGTCTGCCTACACCGTGGTGGCGGAGGTGCCGGGCGTGGCCAAGGAAGACATCCATGTCACGGTCGAAGGCAGCGTGGTGACACTGCGTGCCGAAGTCAAGCAGCAGGACAGCCAGGCCCAGGACGAGAAGGTGCTGCGCACCGAACGCTATTACGGCGCCGTCGCCCGCAGCTTCCAGCTGGCGACCGACATCGACAATGAGCGGGCAAAGGCGAAGTACGAGAACGGTGTGCTGGCGCTGACGCTGCCGAAGAAGGTGGCACTGGCCGGCCAGCGCCTCAGCATCGAATAACCCCCGCGCCGCGAGGCTTCAGCTCAGAGAATTTTTGAGCCACTCGGCAAAGGCGGCGCACTCCCAGCGGTCCATCGTGCCGGCGCGCCAGCACAGGTAATGGGCATGCGGGCTGGGGACGTGCCGGGGATAGAGCGGCACCAGCGTGCCGTTCTCCAGCCAGGGCTGGGCCAGCTTGAGGCGCACCAGCGCCACGCCCATCCCGGCGGCGGCGGCGTCGCACATCAGGCCGATGTCGTTGAACTGCGAACCGTCGACGGGTTCTGGCCAGTCCAGGTCGTGCGCGGCGAACCAGGTGCGCCAGGGCTCCAGCGGGCTGCGCAGCAGCGGCAGGCCTTCGAGGTCGGTGGCGTCGTCAAACGGGCCCTGCTCGCGCGCGAACACCGGTGATGCCAGGGGCGTGACCTCGTCCTTCATCAGGCACAGGTGTTCCACGTCGGCGTAGCGCCCGGTGCCAAAGCGCACGGTGAGGTCGGCGTCTTCGGCCACCACGTCCAGCAGCGGGATGCTCACCTGCAGCGTGAGGTCGATTTCCGGGTAGGCATCGGTGAATTGGCGCAGGCGCGGCAGCAGCACCGAGCGGGCAAAGGTCGGCGTCACCGCCAGGCGCAGCTTGCGCCGGCCCGGCGAGGCCGCTCCGCTGGGAAATTTCTGCAGGATGGCCAGGCCTTCGCGCACATGGGCCAGGTACTCGATGCCCTCGGTGGTGAGGGAAAAGTCCGCACGGCCGAAGAGCTTGGTGCCCAGGATCTGTTCCAGCTGGCGGATGCGGTGGCTGACGGCGCTGGGGGTGACACACAGCTCTTCGGCGGTCTGGGTCACGCTGCGCAGGCGCGCCAGCGCCTCGAAGGTCAGCAGGCACTGGATCGGCGGAATCCGGATCGTCACGGCAGCGCCTCAGGTGCGGCGTGCCGGCCCGCCCCGAAATCGGCCAGCCCTCCCGCTCGGCGGGAAGCCGCTGCCAGGGCCGCGTCGGGGGGCGTGTGGTTCACTTGAACACCACGGTTTTGTGGCCGTTGAGCAGCACGCGGTGCTCGCTGTGCCACTTCACGGCGCGGGCCAGCACCTGGCTTTCGGTGTCGCGGCCCACAGAGGTCAGGTCTTCCACAGTGTCGGTGTGGTCCACGCGGGCCACGTCCTGCTCGATGATCGGGCCCTCGTCCAGGTCGGCCGTCACGTAGTGGGCGGTGGCACCGATCAGCTTCACGCCGCGGTCGTGCGCCTGGTAGTAGGGTTTGGCGCCCTTGAAGCTCGGCAGGAAGCTGTGGTGGATATTGATCGCCTTGCCCGAGAGTTCGCGGCACAGCCGGTCGCTCAGGATCTGCATGTAGCGCGCCAGCACCACCAGATCGGCGCCTTCGCTGCGGATGATCTCCAGTTGCCGCTCTTCGGCCTGGGCCTTGCTGTCCTTGCCCACGGCGATGTGGTGGAAGGGCACGTTGTAGCTGGCCGCGAGCTGGTAGAAGTCGCGGTGGTTGCTGACGATGGCGCGGATGTCCAGGCGCAGCAGACCACTCTTCCAGCGGAACAGCAGGTCGTTGAGGCAGTGGCCTTCCTTGCTGACGAAGATCACGGTCTTCATCGGCGCGGCCAGCGGGTGCAGGCCCCACTGCATGCCGAAAGGCTCGGCGAACAGCTGGAGCTGCAGGCGCAGATCGTCGGGCGTGAGCTGGGCGCAGGTGAACTGCACGCGCATGAAGAACAGCCCGGTGGCGTGGTCGTTGTACTGGGCAGCTTCCTCGATATTGCCGCCGCGTTCCAGCAGGAAGCCCGAGACCGCATGCACGATGCCGGTGCGGTCCTGGCAGGACAGGGTGAGAACGTAGGATGGGTTCATGGTGGGGCAATTGTCGCAGCACCGCCCGGCGGCTGGCGCCCGATGCAAGTGGTCCGGCGCGCGGTTGCGCGTCACCACGCACAGCCACGCCAACGTTCTGGCCGGCGGTGCGGTGGTTCCGGAGGCCGTCTGCCACAGCTGGGCAAACACGCCCTGCACCACATCTTCTGCGGCAGAGCGGTCCTGCAGTACCTGCGCAACGGTGGCCAGCAGAACGCCCGCCGTGAGCCCTTGGAGCGTTTTGAAGGCGGCGCGATTGCCCAGATCCAAGCGGGCGCGACCAGGGCCTCGACCTCTTGATGTGTTTCCATGAAATGCCGGATGGATGAGAGACAGGCGGGCCTGTCAGAGGCTGGGCGGGCCAGCAGACCGCTGGGCGCAATTTGGCGTAGATTGCTCGTGGCCCGCAAAAGCCGGCTTGGGCAGCCAGACCGGCGCTTCTTCAGTACGCGTGGGTGGTCTGGGCGGTCGAGGCTGTGGGGGCGACCGGGCGGATGATGTGCCAGACGCCGCCGCTGCCGTCGCCCGCTTTGTCATCGGCCTGGGCGTTTTGGATGCAGTCGTGCGAGACTATTTTTTCGGGAGGGCGTCAACGGCTGCTGTGGCCCCCGGGGGGCGGCGGCAAGTTGGTACCATGGCCTGCTTACCGGCGACGGACCGGAACGGTCGCGCCCGCCGTCTTGTGTGTGTGTGCTCAGCTCTGGAGACCTGACATGGCCCTCATGGATTTTCTGAACCGCCAGTTCATCGACGTCATCGAGTGGGTCGACGACTCGCGCGACACCCTGTCATACCGCTTCCCGGATGACGACAAACAGATCAAGAACGAAGCCCAGCTCATCGTGCGCGAGAGCCAGGTGGCGCAGTTTGTCTATGTGGGCCAGTTCGCCGACACGCTGGGGCCCGGGCGCCACACGCTCAAGACCGAGAACATCCCGATCCTGAGCGACCTGCTGGGCTGGAAGTACAAGTTCCAGACACCGTTCAAGGCCGACGTCTACTACGTCATCACCCGGGTGTTCACGGGCAACAAGTGGGGCACGTCCAACCCGGTGATGATGCGCGACGCCGATTTCGGCGTGGTGCGGGTGCGGGCTTTCGGCACCTACGACTTCAAGATCGTCGACCCGGTCAAGTTCCTCAAGGAAGTGGCGGGCACCGACCACCATTTCCGGCTGGACGAATTCAACGACGTGATGCGTTCGCGCATCGTCAGCATCTTCAGCGAAACCCTGGCCAAGGCCAAGGTGCCGGCGCTGGACGTGGCCACCCGCTATGGTGAACTGGGCGCGGCGCTGCTGGAACCGCTGAACGTGGCCATGCGCGACCTGTACGGGCTGGAACTGACGGCTTTCGTGGTCGAGAACGTTTCGGTGCCGCCGGAGCTGGAACAGGCCATCGACAAGCGGGGCGCCATGACCGCCATCGGCGACCTCAACGACTACGTCAAATACAACATGGGCAACGCGCTGGCCGAAGGCAAGGCCGGGGCGGCGGGTGTGGGGGCCGAACTGGCGGCCGGCCTGGCCATGGGGCAGGCCATGCTGCAGGGCGGCATGGGCGCGGCCCAGGCACCGTCCCAACCCGGGTTTGTGCCGGGGGCGGCAGCGGCGGCGCCCGTGGCCGCTGCCACGCCGGCCCTGCTGACGCCGGAGCAGGTGGCCGAGGTGCTGGGCGTGGCGCCCAGCGACGTGTTGCAGGAGCTGGAGGCCGGCAACCTCAAGGGGCGCAAGATCGGCACCCAGTGGCGCGTGACCCAGGCCGCGCTGGACCAGTTTCTGCAGTGAGTCTCAGGCGCTGTTTCGGCACAGCGGTGGCGCGTCAGACCGTGATGGGTGATGCATGCAGTTGAGTGAGATCTCGGCGCGGGAAAAGCTGGCCTGTCCCGCCTGTGGCGGTGAAGCCCAGTGGAGCCCGGCCAAGAAGGCTCTGGTGTGCGCCTATTGCGGCACCGAGTCGCCTTACGAAATCCGCGCCGACGGCGAGATCGTCGAGCACGACCTGGTGGCGGCGCTGCAGGCGATCCCGGCCAGCGCCCGGGGTTGGCAGGACGAGCGGCGCTCGGTGCGCTGCCAGCACTGCCAGGCCATCAGCGTGTTTTCGTCGGCGCAGCAGGGCAAGGCGTGCGACTTCTGCGGCTCCACGGCGCTGGTGCCGTTCGAGGAGGGGGACGATGTCATCCGGCCCGAGAGCCTGCTGCCGTTCGACATCGACCAGCCGCGCGCACGCGACCGGCTGCGCCAGTGGTACGGTTCGCGGTTCTGGGCCCCCAACAACCTGGGCAGCAAGGCGCTGACCGACACCTTGCACGGGGTCTACCTGCCTTACTGGACCTTCGACGCCGACGTCAGCGCCGACTACACCGCCGAAGGCGGCACCTATTACCAGGACCGCGAAGGCAAGCGCCAGGTGCGCTGGTTTCCCGTGGCGGGCCGGGTGCAGCATTTTTTCGACGACACACTGGTCTGCGCCTCGCGCGGGGTGCATCCGCGGCTGATCCAGGCGGTGGAGCCGTTTCCCACGGCTTCCGAGCGGCTCAAGGCCTACGACCCCGGCTACCTCAGCGGCTGGACGGTGGAGCGCTACCAACTCGACCTGGTGGCTGCGGCGCAACGGGGGCGCGAGCGCATGATGGAGGCAGTCCGCCGCCTGTGCGGGCAGGACATCCGGGCTGATACGCACCGCAATCTGCGCGTGAACGCCCACTTCGACCGGCAAACCTTCAAGCACGTGTTGCTGCCGGTGTGGCTGGTGGGCTACCGCTACGGCAGCAAGGACTACCAGGTGGTGGTCAACGGCGCCACCGGCCAGGTGGCCGGTGAATACCCCAAGAGCTGGGTCAAGATCGCACTCGCGGTGCTGGCCGGCCTGATCGTGCTGGGGATCGTCTTCGCGCTCGAAGGGCGCTGAGGCCTCAGCGGCGCATTTGCTGGCGCAGCTCGGCGCAGTGGTCGCGGGGCGGTTGCGGCGGCGTGCGCCAGACGCGGTCTGCGGCCTGCGCTTCCGGAGTGGTGAGCGGTTGGTCGGTCTGAGCCAGCGAAACAATCACCCGGTACGGGCTGTCCGGCGGCAGGTGCCGGGGCACGCCCAGGTCGCGCCGGACATGGCCGTTGCCCGCCACCAGCAGCACGGTGGCTCCCGCGCGCTGGGCGCCCCGGGCCGTGTCGGCCATGGTGCGGTCGCGGGCGATCTGGATGCGGGCCATGGGCGCGACCTGCGCCTCGGGCAACAGGCCGCAATGGCCTTCGCGGAGGGCGTCGCGCTGCTGCTGCAGGGCCGCAGGGTCGAGGGTGCTGTCGAGCGTGGTGTCGCTCATCGCCGGGCGCATGCGTTCGCGGGGCAGGTTGCCGCCCAGCACCGGCACGTCGGCGCGCACCGCCGCCATCACCACCGGGCCATAGACCGCCCAACGCCAGTGGCCGCTGTTGGCCTCGTCGGCCCAGCCCAGCGCCTGGCGTACCCGGGCTTCGTCGGCGTCCCGGGGCAGGCCGGTGGTCTGCCGGCCCTGCTCCAGCATTTCCAGCACCACCGCCGCGAGCACGCCCTGTTGGGCCAGCCGTTCGACGGTCTGGCGCTGCAGAGCCTGATGCTCGGGCGCGTCGTGCTGTTCGCCCAGCAGCAGCACCGGCGTGGGCATCAGGCCGCCCAGGCGGCCGGCGTCGGCCAACGGATCGGGTGCCGAGGCACAGCCGCTGCCCAGCGCGGCCACGCAGGCCAGTAACATCAGCACTTTTCGCGTATTCATGCGCGGAATACTACGGCCAACCACGCCGCGCCCGAACAGGCCGTGGGCCGCCTTCCGATCTTGACCGCTTCCGCCCCTGTGCCCCACCGCCCCTGGGGCATGCCCTTTCTGGTTCGCGTGCTGCTGACGCTGGTTCTGGCGTACGCGGCGGCGCGCCTGTGCGTCTGGTGGCAGACCCCCATTCCCTGGATGATCGGGCCGCTGGTCGCGACCTCGGTGCTCTCCGTGATCGGCCTGCCGACCACGAGCTGGGTGCCGCTGCGCAATGCCGGCCAAGGGGTCATCGGCGCGGCACTGGGTCTGTATTTCACCCCGGCGGTGGGGGCGCTGGTGGTCGGCCTGTGGTGGGCCATCGGTCTGGGCATCGTCTGGGCCCTGGCCCTGGGGCTGGGTTTTGGCGCATGGTTACGGCGTGTGAACGGTCCGCGCATGGCCGCGCTCAGTCCGTCGCAGCGTTTTTCCACCACCTATTTCGCGGGCGCGATCGGCGGGGCTTCCGAAATGACCTTGCTGGCGGAGCGGCATGGCGCCCGTACCGACCTGGTGGCCTCGGCCCACAGCCTGCGGGTGCTGCTGGTGACGCTGGCCGTGCCTTTCGCCATGCAGGCCTGGGGGGTGCACGGTCTGGACTTGTCTCTGCCGTCCGCGCGCGACGTGCTCTGGCCCGGCCTGCTGGGGCTGGGCGGCCTGGCGCTTGTCGGGGGCTGGGCCATGCAGCGGGCCGGGCGGGCCAACCCCTGGTTCATGGGGGCGCTGGTGGTCACCATGGGCGTGACGCTGACGGGCGTCACGCTTTCGGCGCTGCCCGGCTGGCTCACGGCGGGGGCGCAACTGGTCATCGGTGTGAGCCTGGGGGTGCGGTTCACGCCGGCGTTCGTGCACACGGCGCCGCGCTGGTTGGGCTCGGTGGCGCTGGCCACCGTCGCCATGATGCTGCTGTGTGCGGGGTTCGGGCTGCTGCTGGCGAGGCTGACCGGCCTGCATCCGGCCACGCTGGTGCTGGGCACCTCGCCCGGTGGTATTGCCGAAATGGCGATCACCGCCAAGGTGCTGCAACTGGGCGTGCCGGTGGTGACGGCGTTCCAGGTGTGCCGGCTGGTGGCGGTGCTGGTGCTGGTCGAACCGGTGTACCGGTGGTGGTGCGCGAGATCGGCCGGCTGAGGGGCCCAAAAACGAAGCCCGGCAGGGCCGGGCATTCAAGAAAGGCGATGGAGGCCGTTGCCGAAAGGGCGGTGGCTGACCACCTGCGGGCGGCACAGGGGCTCGCAACGCGGGAGCGTCTTCAGTGCATGACCACCGGCATCTGGGCCAGGGTGGCATAACCTTCGAGTGTGTCTTCCACCTCTTCCTGCGACGGCATGTCGTTTTGCCAGGCATTGATCTGCTGCTGGAACAGCTCGGCCCACGAGCCATCGAGGTAGACCTCTTTGCCCGAGCGCTTGTCCACGATTTCAAAACCGTGGCGTGGCATCTGCGGGCCTGCAGGTGCGGTCTCGCCTTCGGCCGGGGCATTGGCCAGGATATGGACCACGGCAAAGGCTTCTGAGTCGTAGAGCATGTGCATGGCTGAAAAATCCTTCAAAGAGAGCCTGAGCGGCTCTGTACTTTTTATATCGGCAAACGGCCCACCTTCTGCAGGCCCGATGGGTTTTAGATGGTTCCACCGCCCAAAGATTCAAGATGCGTGTGTTTTTCGGCACATTTCCGGGCTTGGCGGTGCCAACAGGGGGCTGCGCCATCACCAGTGGCCCGCGCCTCAACGCTGTGCCGGCGGTTCGGGCTGGACCGCGATCGGGGGCAGTTCGGTGAGCTGCTGGTCCGCCACATCGCCGTTGCGGCTGGTGAGCCGGATGCGCACCGGCAGGTGGCGCAGGCTCGGGGCCAGCCAGATTTCCACGCGCTGATCGAATTCCTTGCGGGGGCTGCGCAACAGCTTGCGGGCCCGAACGGTGCCGGCCGGCAGCGCCAGGTCTTCTTCGGGCCCGACTTCGAATTGCCAGACTTCGGACGATGTGGTGTCGGTCACCGGCAGGCGCACGATCTGCCCGGTTCCCAGCGCGTCGGGCCGCGCGTTGAGAAGCAGGCCCAACTGCAGAATGACCGACACGCGGTCCTGCGCGCCGGGCAGCAGGGGGGCGTCCGGGGTGTTGCGGCTGTAGCGGATGCGGCCTGCGGTGCGGTCGAAATGGGCCGCAGTCTCGCTGCGGCGGCGGTCGGCGAAGCGTTCGGGTTCCAGCCCCGCAGGGCCGATACGGCCCGTGCTTTCCTGCTGGCGGCTGCCCACCAGAAAGGCGCTGATTTCCGTGCGCGCGGTGTAGCTGCCGCCGTCGTGCTGCCACGCCAGCACGCTGCCAGCGTGGTATTGGAAGCCCTTGCTCTGGCCGCTGACGGTGTAGCGCAGCTCGGTGCTGCCGGCCAACTGGTTCGCCAGATTGCCCGCCGAGGGCAGCAGGTTGTGGGCGTCGGGAGCGCTGTCTGCGCGCAGGCTGGCCGTGGGTGAAGGCGTTGCCACGGGGGCCGGCGGGGCGGTCTGTGGTTCCGGGGAAGGGGTGGGTGCCGGTGCTTCGGCCACAGCGGGGGGCGGGGGAGGCGCTGGCGCGTCGGCCACGGCGGGCTCTGGAAGCGGCTCCGGTTCAGGGATGGTTGCAGGGGCTTCGACCACGGCGGGCGCGGGCGGTGGTGGCGGTGGGGCCTTGCGCGGCGCTGGCGCTGGCGCTGGGGGAGGCGGTGGTTCGGGCCGCGGTTCTGGCAGCACGATCCAGCGCACCGTGCTTCGCTCGACAGGCAGGGGGGCGAGCGTGGGCACCGTGGTGGGCGTGCCGGCGGCGGGGGTGGGGGTGTTCGCCTGATCGCTGCGCGCAGGCAGGGCGTCCTGGGCGTTGGGGCTGTTCCGGCTGGAAAAGCTCCACAGCGGTGCCCCGGCCAGTCCCCACAAATGGGCCAGCAGGACACCGCCGCCCAGCAGCGCCAGCGTGCGAGCGCCCGGGCCGGGCGCCAGAGACGGGAGCGGGGAGCGGCTCGCTGGCACGGCGGATGGCCCGACTCTGGTCATGCCCCCGGGCCGCGGTACCCCAGGTCGGCGCTCAACTGGGCCGTGGCGCGCAGCAAGGCCTGCGCCGGCCCACCGTCCCAGCGGGTGTCGAGCGTGGTCACCGATCCAAGCACCACGATGCCCATCGCCAGACGGCCCTGTGCGTCGAACACCGGGGCACAGAAGCCGCCCACGCCTTGGAGCAGGCTGTTGACCACGCGCGACAGGCCGTGCTGGCGGGTTTCGTCCATCAGGGCCTGGACATCGGCCTGGGAGCGGGGCACATCGGTCAGGTAGTCGTTGACCGGGAGCTTCTTGAGGCGCGCCAGTTCGTCGCGAATCATGGGCGGAATGCGCTCGCCATCGCGCCCCTCATGCTTCATGAAGGCGGCAAAACAGCGCCCCGTGGCCGAAGTCAGCAGCGGCATCACATCGCCCAGGCGCAGGGTCACGGGCACGGTTTGGGGGGCTTCGGCCCAATGCACCATGGTCGGCCCCTGGTTGCCCCAGACGGCGATGGCCAGCGTGTGGCCGGTTTCGGCCAGCAACGCCGGCACGCGCTCGCGCGCCAGCTTGACGGCATCGATGCGCGACAGGCTGGCCAGGCCCAGGCGCAGCGCGGCCGGGCCGAGGTCGTAGCGCGTGCTCACCGGATCCTGCATCACCAGGCCCATGCGCTGGAAACTCACCAGATAGCGGTGGGCCTTGGCCGAACTCATGCCGGCGCTGGCGGCCAGGTCGCGCAGCATGAGGGCGCCCGGCGCGTCCGAAAGGGCGCGCAGCAACTCGAAGCCCACCTCCACCGACTGGATGCCTGCCCGCAGGTGTTCGGTGTCGTCAGCCTGTTCACCGGACGCGGATGCCCTGGCGCGGGCGCGGGTTGTTGAAGACGGGCTGGCAGGCATCAGGGCTTTGAACTAGAATGCAATTCTTACGGATAGGTTAACCGATTTCACTATTCGTAATTTCATTTATGCGTGATTCGGTCTACGGGCGCCTCGGTCACATGCGCGGGCGTCGTTTTCGTTTCTTCCTCAGCGGCAACAGGAGACAGGCATGAAACTCGCCACCTACAAGGATGGCTCTCGCGACGGACAACTGGTGGTGGTCTCGCGCGATCTGAGCACGGCACATTATGCGACGGGCATTGCCCAGAAGCTGCAGCAGGCCCTGGACGACTGGAACTTCATCGCCCCCCAGTTGCAAGACCTGTACGTCACCCTGAACAACGGCAAGGCGCGCCACGCGTTTCCGTTCGATCCGAAGCAATGCATGGCGCCGCTGCCCCGTGCCTACCAGTGGGCCGACGGCTCGGCCTACATCAACCACGTCGAGCTGGTGCGCGCCGCGCGCAACAGCGAAGTGCCGCACAGCTTCTACGAAGACCCGCTCATGTACCAGGGCGGCAGCGACGACTTCATCGGCCCGAACGATGACGTGGTGGTGCCCAGCGAGGACTACGGCATCGATTTCGAGGCCGAGATTGCGGTCATCACCGGCGACGTGCCGATGTGCGCCACGCCTGAGCAGGCGATCGACGGTGTGCGTCTGCTGATGCTGGCCAACGATGTGTCGCTGCGCAACCTGATCCCGGCCGAGCTGGCCAAGGGTTTCGGCTTCTTCCAGAGCAAACCGGCCACGGCCTTCAGCCCGGTGGCGGTCACGCCCGATGAGCTGGGCGATGCCTGGCAGGGCGGCCGCGTCAACCTGACGCTGCAGAGCACCTGGAACGGCCGCAAGGTCGGCATGTGCGACGCCGGCCCCGACATGACCTTCCACTTTGGCCAGCTGATCGCCCACATTGGCAAGACGCGTAACGTGCGCGCGGGCTCCATCGTGGGTTCGGGCACGGTGAGCAACCGGGGCGTCGAGGTCAACGGCAAGAAGGACTGGCCGAAGGGCTATTCGTGCATCGCCGAGAAGCGCGCCATCGAAACCATTCTCGACGGCAAGCCGTCCACCGGCTTCATGAAGTTCGGCGACACCATCCGCATCGAGATGAAGGGCCCGGACGGGCAGAGCATCTTCGGCGCCATCGACCAGAAGATCGCCCCGCTGGCGGCATAAGCCGCCACGCTCCGCCGCTGCCTCCCAGGAGGGGCGATCCGGCGGGGCGGCTCTTTGCCGGCGCGAGCGCCCCGTCCTCCTCAACTGGCGTAGAGGTCCGCCAGCGAAGCGAAGCCCTTGACCTCGATCGGGTTGCCGAAAGGGTCGCAGAAGAACATGGTCCACTGCTCGCCCGGCTGGCCCTCGAAGCGCACCTGCGGCGGCAGCACGAAGTCGACACCGGCGGCGGTCAGGCGGTCGGCCAGCGCGCGCCACTCGGTCAGCAGCAGCACCAGGCCAAAGTGCGGCATCGGCACCATGTGGTCACCGACCTTGCCAGTGCGGGTGGTCTTGAAAGGCTCGCCCAGGTGCAGCGAGATCTGGTGACTGAAGAAGTCGAAATCGACCCAGGTATCGGTGCTGCGGCCTTCGGTGCAGCCCAGTACGCCACCGTAAAAGTGGCGGGCCTCGTCCAGGTCGGTGACGTGGAAGGCGAAATGAAACAGGCTTCGGGTGGTCAGCAGGGTGTCGGGCATGCGCGCAGGATATCAGCGCGGGGCGGGCGTTTTTCGTCCCTGGCGGAAAAGCCCGGCTCGGCCACTGGGCCTCAGTAGCCGGGCGTGGGCGCGCTGCGGCTGGCCTGCTCGATCTTGTCCTGGCAGGCCACGCAACGCAAGGCGACCGGGTTGGCGTGCAGGCGCGCGGTGGCGATCGAGGTGCCGCAGTCCACGCACAGTCCGTAGCTGCCATCGGCCACGCGTTGCAGGGCCGCGTCGATGGCGATCAGTTCGGCCGATTCGCGCTCCTCCAGGGCGAAGGCCAGGTCGCGTTCGGCGTCGGCCTGTGCCCAGTCGTCGCTTTCCGTCTCGCGGGCATTCGCGGCCGCTTCGGCGCGGCCGATCTTGCCGCCGCGCTGTGCACGCAACTGCGCCAGCACTTCGGTGCGCATGGCCTGCAGTTGATGGCGGTAGGTGTCGGAAATCGGGGTGCTCATGGTTTCTCCTCGGGTTCGCATCGGGTGCCGCCGGCAGGCGGGCACGGGTTTTATCTTGCGCCCGCACCCTGGGCCGGGCATTGATCGGCGTCAAGCGGGTGACGCCCATGCGCCTGGCGAGAAGAAAACCCTCGGCGAAAAAGCGGGCGTTTCGGCGCAGAATCGTTGCTTTCGTCCCGCAAAAACAAGGAGAGACAACGGTGCCCGCCATCGATTACAGCCGCTACCAGACCCTCGACATCACCCGCCGCGGCCCGACCGTGGACGGTGTGCCCTCGGTGCTCGACATCCGCATGAAAGCCGACGGCCCCGGTGGCAACGGCAAGCTGCCCACCGCCGGCCACGACGGCCACTGGGAGCTGAGCGAGATCTGGCGCGACGTGGGGCGCGACGACAGCGTGCGCTGCGCCGTGCTGCGCGGCAGCGGGATGGGCTTTTCCGGCGGCGGCGATCTGGCGCTGGTGCAGGACATGGCGACCGATTTCGAGGTCCGCACCCGCGTCTGGAAGGAGGCGCGGGATCTGGTCTACAACGTCATCAACTGCGACAAGCCCATCGTCAGCGCCATGCACGGCCCCGCGGTCGGTGCGGGCCTGGTGGCGGGCCTGCTGGCCGACATTTCCATTGCGGCGAAAAGCGCGAAGATCGTCGACGGCCACACCCGCCTGGGCGTGGCGGCGGGCGACCACGCCGCCATCGTCTGGCCGTTGCTGTGCGGCATGGCCAAGGCCAAGTACTACCTGATGCTGTGCGACCCGATCAGCGGCGAGGAGGCCGAGCGCATTGGCCTGGTGTCGTTGGCTGTCGATGACGACACCCTGCTGGACAAGGCCTACGACGTGGCCGACCGGCTGGCCGCAGGCAGCCAGACCGCCATCCGCTGGACCAAGTACTCGCTCAACAACTGGTTGCGCCAGGCGGGTCCGGCGTTCGACACCTCGCTGGCGCTCGAATTCATGGGGTTTGCCGGGCCGGATGTGCGCGAAGGTGTGGCATCCTTGCGCGAGCGTCGTGCGCCGCGTTATGGTGCCGATACCTGACACCCTTCCAGGAGACGACATGGCCCCCCACGCTCCTTCCTGTTCGCGGCACCCTGTGGGGATGCCGGTCTTCCTGATGCGGTGTGACGGAGGCCGACCATGAGCGATACCCGCGGTTTTGGCGCCTTCGTGCCGGGCTTCGAATTCCTCCAGAACCTGGCTGGCCAGGCCGCCAGCGGTGTGGCACAAGGGCTGGGGGGCGGCGGCATGCCCAAGCTCTCCAGCTGGGTGGCGCCCACCTTCAATGTGGAAGAGCTGGAAAAGCGCATCGAGGAGCTCAAGGCGGTGCACTTCTGGCTCGACCAGAACACCAAGGCGCTGTCGGCCACCATCCAGGCGCTGGAGGTGCAGAAGATGACGCTGGCCACGCTCAAGAGCATGAATTTCAGCCTGGGCGACGTGGCGGATGCGCTCAAGATGCCGGCCGCCGCGTCGGCGTCGCCCTCGGCGGGGGCTTCCGGCAGCGCCGGGTACACCCCGTTTGCCGGCCTCGAAGTGCCGCCACGCACCTACGGCGCCGCGCCGGTCGAACCTCCGGCCATGCCGCCGGCACCCGCACCCGAAGCGCCTGCAGAGCCCCGGCACCGGCGCGCTGCTGCGGCCGCCCAGCC